>CAUYZA010000102.1:0-9470 GCA_963577225.1 Dehalococcoidia bacterium
TCCATCACGACGTGGCGCCGCTCACCTTCGGCGTCGGTGAAGGTGGCGTCCATCGGGTCGCTGTAGACCGTGCCGAGGTGGAAGACGTGGCCCAACTCGATCCCGCGCTCCATTTCAAGCGCGCCCGTGCAGTCGTTGACGCAGGGATCGCCTTCCCGCGCCAGACCGATGTCGGTCACCGTCTCGGTCGTCCAGTCGCGGCCGTAGTTGACGTTACGCAGGTGCGTGTCGACTTTGTTCGCGCCCGCGACGAGGTTGGGAGCGTCTGGGATCGAGATGTCGGCGATCAGCCGGACCTTGCGCTCGCTCCGCGCCAGCCCTACCGGCGACGCATAGCCGGCCACCCAGCCGAGCTCGGCGACCTCCTCCTCGGTCATGGCGCGCAGCTCTTGCGCGCCGACGCTGTTCTGCAGTTTCAGCTCGTTGACCTCCAGGTCGCCACGGATGACGGCGAAGACCGGCTCGTGGTCGGCCATAAAGAATGCCGCCTTGGCCGTCTTCGACTCTGGGATTCCCAGCAGGGCGGCGAGCCCCGCGATCGTTGTGGTGCCCGGTGTCGATACTTCCTCCAGCGCCCCCGCCTCCTCCGGCTGCGCGGCGACGCGCTTGAACTCCGCGCGCTCCTGATTGGCGGCATAGCCACAGGTGCGGCAGCGGACGATCGTGTCCTCGCCGATCTCGGAGAGAAAGATGAACTCCTGCGAGCGCTTGCCCCCAATCGCGCCGGAATCGGCCTGCACGGGAATCACCGGGATGCCGCAGCGAGCGAAGACGCGCTCGTAGGCGTCCGACATTGCGTCGTAGGAAAGCTCGAACTGCTCGTCGTCGACGTCGAACGAGTATGCGTCTTTCATGATGAATTCACGGACGCGGATCAGGCCGCCGCGTGCTCGTGCCTCATCGCGAAACTTGGTCTGGATCTGGTAGACCCGCTGGGGCAGCTGGCGGTACGACTGCACCGTCTTGCGAAAGAGGTCGGTCACGGTCTCTTCGTGCGTCGGCGCCAGGATGTGCTCCCGTTCGCGACGGTCCAGCAGGCGGAACAGCACGGGGCCGTACGCCTTATCGCGCCCGGTCTCCTGCCACAACTCCAGTGGCTGGATCGCCGGCATGTGCAGCTCTTGCGCTCCGGCGGCGTCCATCTCTTCGCGGATGATCTGCTCGATCCTGCGCAGGCTGCGCCAGGCCAGGGGCATGTAGGAATAGACCCCGGCCGCGAGCTGGGTGATCAGCCCGGCGCGCAGTGCCAACTGGTGGTTGGCCGTCTCGGCTTCGGCGGGCGACTCGCGCAGGGTGCGGCCGAAGAGGGTGCTCATGCGCTGGGCCATTACGACTCCTCGGGCTACGACTGGTCCTGGTCCGCCTCGACCGACTCCGAATCTATCGCGGGTCTGTCCTCGTCGCTAGGCGGGTCTGCATCGCTTGGCGCGAAGCGGGGCTGGGCCAGGTTGGCGAAGCGGTCGCCCAGGTCGTAATCGTCCCAGACGCGGTAGGCTATACCGGTCAGCAGGGCGGCGCCGATTAGCGCCATGACCATGCTCAGCCCCAGGCCGAGCCCGTCGTCGACGCCTACCAGCGGCAGCAACACGCCGCCGCCCATCCCCCCGATCGGACCAAACGGGAACGCCCAAATCGCCCCGACCGCGTCCCGACGGATGGACCAGACCAGCCAGACGAGGCCGCCCAGCAGCGCCCAGGTCAGAAAGAACGCGGTCAGGAAGATCGCGTCGAAGAGCACGTGGCGGGCCTAAGGCTGTGACGCCGCCGCGCGTCGCAGCACGTCGGTGATGAAGTCGGTCCTGGCTTCGGTGTAGGCGACGCGCTCGTGACGGTGCCGTGCGGCGAGCGCGTCTTTCAGCGTCGCGTACTCCCGCGCGACCTTCGGATGCGCCAGAAGAAAGTCGCGGAAGACGATCTCGTGCCGCGTGGGCGCGTCGTCTCTGGCGTACATGTGCAGGTGATGAGTAGTGACGTCGTCCTCGTAGCGGCGGAAGTAGTGCCGACCCTCGATGCCGTACTCCCCCTCCGACTCGTACCCCAGTGCGGCCAGCGGCGCGACACAGGCGAACCCGTCGTTAAAGGCGGGTACGTACGCGATCAGGTCGATGATCGGCTTCGCGGCAAGGCCGGACACCGCGGTGCTGCCGACGTGCTCGATCCCCAGCAGCAGCTCGCCGAGCGCTGAGCGAACCGCGGCTGCTTCCCGCTGGAACTGACGGGGCCAGTCGGAGTCGTATGGGACCACTATGATCGGCTCCGGGGCGGAGGTGGTGAGTTTGGCGTCGGGCTCGGAGTCGGACACCGTTGGACTTTAACAGGCCGCATGGCGGGTCGGTCCGGTGGCGTGCGAAACTGTGCAGAGGGAGATTGCCGCGCATGGCCATTGCTCGAAACCCAACTCGCTCCGTCGCCGTCGGTCAGATCCAGATCGGTGGAGGCGCGCCGATCGCGATCCAATCGATGGCAGCGACCAAGACGCAGGACATCGCAGCGACGCTGCAGCAGGTGCGCTTGCTGCAGGCCGCGGGCGCTGATTTGGTGCGGATCGCCGTCGACTCCAAGAAGGACGTCGAAGCACTGGCCGAGATTCGCGCCCAGACCGACATCACGCTCTCCGTCGACCTGCAAGAGAATTACCGACTGGCCGAGACCGTGGCGCCCCACGTCGACAAGATGCGCTACAACCCCGGCCATCTGCATCACCACGAAAAAGACAAGTCGATCGAACAGAAGGTGGCCTTCATCGCCCGCGCTGCGCAGGCGCACGACTGCGCGCTGCGCGTGGGCGTGAACTGTGGTTCCGTCGATCCCCGCATGCTGGAGCGGCACGAGGGCGACCATGAGCGGGCGATCGTCGCCAGCGCCATCGAGCACTGCGAGATTTTGGACGGGCTCGGCTTCGAGCGCTATGTCGTTTCGCTCAAGGACTCAGACTGGCAGAAGGTCGTTGCCGTCAACCGGCTCTTCGCCGACCAGCGCCCCGATGTCCCATTGCACCTCGGCGTGACCGAGGCTGGCATGCCGCCCGACGGCCTGATCAAGACGCGCGTCGCGTTTGAGCAACTCGTCGCCCTGGGCATTGGCGACACGGTCCGCGTCTCGCTCACGGTGCCCTTCGATGACAAGGGCCAGGAGATCGACGCCGCGCGCGAGATCCTGCGCGATATCGAGGCTGGCCGCTTCCGCTCGGTGCCGCCATCCTTCGGTGAGGGGCTGAACATCATCTCCTGCCCGTCCTGCTCCCGCGTCGAGAACAACCGCTTCGTCGAGTTGGCGCAGGAGGTCCGCGCGCTGACGGAGTACGCCAGCGAAGAAGACGTCACGATCGCGGTGATGGGCTGTCGCGTGAACGGCCCCGGCGAGACCGACGACGCCGACCTCGGCCTGTGGTGCGGCCCAACCGCAGTCAATCTCAAGCGCGGCGAGGAGACACTGGGCTACTTCGGCTACGACGAGGTCCTGCCTCGCCTGCGCCAGGAGTTGGACGCGATCATCGTCGAGCGCAAGTCGTTTTAGAGCGGGTTGCTGTGCGGCCGGAGGCGCAGTGGCCCGATTAGCGCAGTGCGCTCTCGCCCGAGATCGCCTTGATGATGTCGAAGTACGAGACGACTATCACGAACGTGATCAGCAGCGCGAAGCCGGTCATGTGGACCAGCCCCTCCTTCTCGGGAGAGATCCGCTTTCCCCGCCGCACGATCTCGAGCAGCACGAACACGATCCGCCCGCCGTCGAGCATGGGCAGCGGCAGGATGTTGATGATCGCGAGGTTGATGCTCAACAGCGCCGCCAACTCGATCAGGCGCAGCCAGCCCGCCTGCTCCACGACCTCGCCCGTTGTGCGAGCGATGCCAATCGGCCCGCTGAACTGCAGCCCTTCGCCTCCCGCGATCCAAGAGCGGATGCGGTTGCGCAACAGGTTGAGCGTGTCGATTGTGCGATCCCAACCGGTGCCGATGGACGCGATTACACCCTCGCTCTTGCGCTCCACGTTGAAGCTGCCGTTGGCGATGCGGATCCCCGTGGGGCCCTGCGGGAATTCGATCACGGTGCCGGGCTCGAGATTAACGAAGTCCAACCCCGACGCGGCAATGATCTGCTGCTGCCGGCGCAGCAGGTCCCGGCGCAGGCTGAGGACGGTGTCGTCCTTCTGCGTGACGTAGGTCTCGCCGTCCGGGAACGTCAGGGTGATCCCCTCGGGTAAGTCGAGACCGAAGCCGAAGACCACGTCCTGCACGGCCGCGACATCGACTCCTAACTCATCCGCCACGTCGAAGACGGTTTCGCCCGGCTGGCTCACGTGATGGCGCGGTTGGGGCGCGAGCCGGGCATGAACGACAGTGGTGATCCGCTCGTATTCGTTCGGCGCGGTCGTCTGCGACGTTGTCACATCGCTGATCGGGCGCTCTACGACGAACTCGATGTCCGATCCCAGGGCGAGATTGATTTCGCGGCTGACGTCGCCGGTGTTTGTGATCGTCGCCCCGTCGATCTCGACGATGCGATCGCCGACCAGCAGGCCTGACGCTTGGGCGGGGCCGCCGTCCACGATTGAGGTGATCAGGGCTGGCCCGGCGGGCTGGTCCTGGGGAATGATCGCGGCCAAGGCGAAGAGGAAGATCGGCAGGATCGCGTTGACAGCTGCTCCGGCCGCCATCACGGCGATCCGCACCGGTCGCGCCTTGGACCCCAGCGAGCGGTGGTCCGGGACCACCTGGACGCCGACGATGCGCCCGATCGTCGCCTCGATCGACTCAGTTGCGTCGTTCGGGTTCGGCGGCTCTGTCGAGTGGGACGGATCCCCGGCCAGCGCCGCCACCGGCAGCGACACGTCGTACTCCATTAGTTCGGAGCCGCGTCCGATCTCGCTGGGCTCCTCGCGCTGAATGACAAGCTGAATCGTGCCGCTGCGCAGCGCCTGCCGCATATGGGCGGCGAACTGCTCGGCGTTGTGTACGGGTTCATCGTTGACGGAGATCACCACGTCGCGCGGCTGTATCCCGGACCGTTCCGCCAGGCTGTGTTCGTTAACCGCTTCCACCAAGACGTTGGCGCTTTCCTCGCCCGTCAGTCGGACGAAGCCACCCAACGGCAGCCAGTTGATCGAGTACAGCGTCTCGCCGAAGCGGATCCCCCACGCGCGCGGTGGCATGCCGATGCCGAACTCCTCCACGCGCACCCCGGCCAACTTCGCCACGACGAAGTGGCCTAGCTCGTGCAGGATCACCAGCCCGATCAGGATCCCGAAAAAGGGCAGGACGGCGTTGATGAGGATCATCAGCCGTTGGCTCTCTGCAGCACTGCCTGAAGCGCCGTAGCGGCGGCTCCGCGTGCCCAGACGTCGGCAGCGTCGATCGCGGCCAGTTCAGGATCCGGCGTGGAATCGTGCTCCTGCATGACCTGTTCCACGATGACCGGAATGTCGGTGAACGCAATTCGTTCCTGCAGGAACGCTTCAACAGCGATCTCGTCGGCGGCGGCCATCACGGTGGGATACGTTCCGGCCGCCGCGCCGGCTTCCTTGGCCAGTTTGAGGCAGGGGTAGCGGTCGTAGTCGGGCGTCTGGAAGTGCAGCGTGCCGAGCTTGGCCAGGTCCAGCGGTTCCACGGTTGGCTCTAGCCGCGCGGGATAGCAGAGCGCGCACTGGATGGGCAGGCGCATGTCGGGGTTGCCGAGTTGCGCCTTGACCGAGCCATCGCCCATCTCGACCAGCGAGTGCACGATGGACTCGGCGTGCTGCAACACCTCGACGCGCTCATAGGGCACGTCGAAGAGCCAGCGCGCCTCGATCGTTTCCATGCCTTTGTTCATCAGCGATGCGCTGTCGATAGTGATCTTCTGCCCCATATTCCAGGTGGGATGGTTCAAGGCTTGCGCGGGCGTAACGTCCCGGAGGGCCCCCTCGGGGAGATCCCGTAGAGCGCCACCCGACGCTGTTAAGATAATTCGACGGATCTCGTTGTTTTCCTCACCCCAGAGGCACTGCCAAATGGCGCTGTGCTCCGAATCGACGGGTCGCAGGCGCGCCTGACCGCGGTCCGCGGCGGCCCGCAAGAGGTGGCCTGCCATGACCACGACCTCTTTGTTGGCCAGCGCGACGTCGGTCCCGCGTTCCAGCGCCGCCAATGTCGGTTCGAGCCCGGCGCGACCGGCCGTACCGACCACCAGCACGTCCAGTTCGGGGTCCTCGGCCATCTCCTCCATGGGCAAGACCTCGGCGCCGACATCGGTCGCGATCGCTTGCACGGTCGCTGCCTGATTTGGGTCCTCGGCCAAGCTGCTCCAGATCTGGCGAGGCCGGAATTCGCGCGCCTGGGCCGCAAGCAGATCGGTGTTCCGCCCTGCGGCCAAGCCAAGCAGTTCGAAGCGCTCGGGCATCGAGCGGATCACATCGAGCGTTTGTGTGCCGACGCTGCCGGTGCTTCCAAGCAGCGTGAAGCGGGTTACAGGCTGAGCCATCGTACGAATAAGTATACGGTCGGGATGCCGAACAGCAGTGAGTCGAACCGATCCAGCACGCCGCCATGGCCCGGCAAGAGCTGCGAGAAGTCCTTCACGTCCATTGCCCGCTTGATCATCGACGCCACCAGATCGCCGATCTGCGCGAACAGCGGCAGCACCACCGCCAGCAGCACGATGCGCCAGTAGTCGATCTCGATGTCGGGCAGGAAGCGCAGCAAGATCACGGCGCTGAAGCCCACAGCCCAGCCGCCCAGGGCACCCTCCATGGTCTTGTTGGGGCTGATCCGTGGCGCGAGCTGGTGCCGACCAAACAGCTTGCCGGTCCCGAAAGCGCCCGTGTCGGTCAGGATCACGGAGAAGAGGGCCAGCAAGAGCCACTCGTCGCCGGCCGGTAGCTTGCGCAGCAACACCGCGAACGCGCCCAGCCAGCCGATGTACACGAGACCGACGATGGCCAGCCCCGTCGCTCGCCAGACCTCGGCGACGCTTGGCGCGGCGTCGAGCAGGTCTCGCCGTTCCCGTCGTACCAACTCTTCCATGACTGGCGTCGCCAGCAGGGCGATCACGGCCGCCGTCAACGGCCATGCCAGCGGGATGTCATGGCTGGCCGCGGCGCCCGCCAGCGCCCCGATGCCGGCCACACCGACCCAGACCAACGGGTCGCGCAGGCGCACGTTGCCGGCGCTCATGAATTCCAAGTACGCGACGCTCAGGGCCAGCGCCAGGACCGCCGCCGTCAGCTCGCTGCCGGCAAGAATGACGCCGACGAGCAGCGGCACCGCGATGGCGGCGGTGATCAGGCGCAGTGTCAGCTCGCTACGCAACACGGAGTGGTACCTAGTCGTCGCCGTCGGTCGAGAGTCCGCCGTAGCGACGGTCACGGGCCGCGTAGGCGGCTAGCGCGAGATCGATGTCGCGCTCCCCGAAGTCGGGCCAGTAGGTGTCGGTGAAGTGGTACTCGGAGTACGCCGCCTGCCAGATCAGGAAGTTGGAAAGTCGTTGCTCGCCGCCCGTGCGGATGATCAGGTCCGGGTCGGGCAGGTCGGTGGTGCAGAGGTGCTCCGCGATGCGAGCCTCGGTCACGGCTTCGGCTGCGATGTCCTGCGCGACGAGCTCGCGCACCGCGTCGACGATGTCGGCCCGGCCCCCGTAGTTGAACGCCACGCAGACCGTCATCTTGTCGTTCTTGGCCGTCAGGTCGACGGCGCGCTGCACTTGACGCCGGATCGCTGGCTCCAACACGTCGAGGCGTCCCACGTAGCGCAGCCGCACCCCGGCCTCGTGCAGCGGCCGGATCTCGCGCTCGATCGTGCGCGAGAGCAGATGCATTAAGCCGCGCACCTCCAGGCGGGGGCGCTTCCAGTTCTCGGTCGAGAAGGCGAAGAGTGTCAGGGTGCCGATCCCGCGTTCGCCACAGTGTTCAATCACGCGGCGGATGTTCTCCGTGCCCGCGGCGTGGCCCTCTGAGCGGGAGAGGCCGCGCTCCTGCGCCCAGCGGCCGTTGCCATCCATGATCACGGCCACGTGCCCAGGCGCGCGCGCCGGATCGAGGTCGAAGGCGGAACTGGCGCTGGGGCGTGCGCTGGCTGGACTGGCGCCAGCCGGGCGGCGGGAGACGACCACGCTAAACCTCCAGGAGTTCCTGTTCCTTTTCGCCGCCCACGCCGTCCACCTGCTCCACGAACACGTGCGTCAGTTTTTCGAGATCGTCGTGCGCTCGGTGTTCCTCATCTTCGGAGATGTCTTTCGACTTCAACAGGGAGCGCAACTCGTCTTGGCAGTCGCGTCGCACGTTGCGGATGGCGACCCGGGCGTCTTCGCTCTTCTGACCAACCTGACGAACCAACTGGTGCCGGCGTTCCTCCGTCAGTTCAGGGACCGCGAGCCGGATTACGATGCCGTCGCTCTGCGGATTGATGCCGAGCTCAGACTGCTGGATCGCCTTGGAGATGGGGTCGAACGCATTCTTGTCCCACGGCTGGATCACGATCAGGCGCGCTTCGGGAGCAGAGACCGTGCCCAACTGGATCAATTCCATCTCTTCGCCGTAGTAGTCGATCCGCATGCGCTCGACCAAGGACGGATGCGCGCGGCCCGTGCGGACGCCCTGGAGCTCGCGCTTGAAAGCCTCGATCGATTTACCCATGCGGGCCCGCGCATCGTCCAGAGAGAGTTCGATGAATTCGGAGTCTGCCACCGGCCACCTCCGGGAGTCCCACTAGGACGCCGCAGGCGTCTCGTCGGCCAGCCGGGTTTCGACGGCGCCCACCACGGTCCCGACCGAACCATCGACTACAGCTTGAACGATAGCGTCCGTGGGGCCGATATCAAAGACCATGATCGGCAGGTCGTTTTCCTCGCAGAGGGAGAGCGCGGCCGTATCCATCACGTGTCCGAGGTTGCGGCCGATCGCGTCGCGGTAGGAGATCGAGACATAGCGACGCGCGTTGGCGTCCAGCTGTGGGTCCGCCGTGTAGACGCCGTTCGTGCCGGACTTGGCCATGAACAGTTGGTCGGCGCTCATCTCCACGCCGCGAAGGGCCGCGGCGGTGTCGGTGGTGACGTACGGATTCCCGGTTCCGCCGACGAAGAGCACGACGCGGCCCTTTTCCAGATGCCGTAGCGCCCGCCGCCGGATATAGGGCTCCGCCACCTCGTCCACGTTCAGCGCCGAGAGTGTGCGCACTTCGAGCCCCTCGCGCTCCAGCGCATCCTGCAGGGTGAGGCCGTTGATCACCGTCGCCAGCATGCCGGCGTGGTCGGCTGTCGCCCGATCCATGCCAGACTCGGCCGCGCTGCGTCCGCGGAAGAGGTTGCCCCCGCCGACGACGATCCCCATCTGTACGCCGTGTTCATTGATCCGCCGCAGTTGGTCGGCGATGCGCTGAATCGCCTCCGGATCGATGCCGAATTCAAGGCTGCCGAGCAACGCTTCGCCGCTCAGCTTGATCAGGACTCGGGTCGGACTGCCAGCGTCTGCCACGCTTGGATGCTACTCGCCGAGTTCGTAG
>CAUYZA010000103.1:0-9445 GCA_963577225.1 Dehalococcoidia bacterium
AGGGTGAAAACCACCTGAACTCAGGCTACGGCACGGGACAATGCGAGAGCCCTGCCCAAAAGGGCAGGGCTCGGGGCGATCTGAGCCCTAGGTCTCGTCTGCCGGGGCTTCGTCTGCCGGGGCTTCATCCGCCGGGGCCTCATCCGCCGGGGCCTCATCCGCCGGGGCTTCGTCGGCCGGGGCTTCGTCCGCCGGGGCTTCGTCCGCCGGGGCTTCGTCCGCCGGGGCTTCGTCCGCCGGGGCTTCGTCCGCCGGGGCTTCGTCGGCCGGGGCTTCGTCCGCCGGGGCTTCGTCCGCCGGGGCTTCGTCCGCCGGGGCTTCGCTAGCGGGCGTTTCAGCGGCTGGGGCCTCAGCGGCGGGGGGGTCGGCCGCAGGCGTTTCGCCGGCGGGTGTTTCGGCTGCAGGGAACTCGGCGGCGGGGGGGTCGGCCGCAGGCGTTTCGCCGGCGGGTGTTTCGGCTGCAGGGGCCTCGGCCGCCGGGGTCTCGGACGCGGGGGCTACTGGGGCAGCGGCTTCGGCCGCCGGTGCTTCGGCGGCTGGCGCCTCTCCGGCGACCAGATCGCTCTCGGAGAGCCCGGCGCGCTCGAGCGCGGCTTCCATGGCCGTCTGGGGCTTTTCGACGGGTTCCGCGGCCCGAAGAGCGGCACCGCCAGCCTGCTCCTCTGCCTGGGGCTCCGGAGCCGGCGGGGGGGCCTCGCCTTGCTCGATTTCGAAGGCTTCGGCGGTCGCGGGCGGAATCCAGGCGATCCCACCGTCTTCATTGAAGATCCAGCCATCGCGCTCGGCCTCGACGCGGGATTGCCGCAAGCTGAGCCCAAGGCGATGCCGGTCGCGTTCAATTCGCACGATCTTGACGGGCAGCACCTGGTTCTCGTCCACGACTTCGCGCGGGTGCGAGATCCGACGATCGACGAGTTCGGAGACGTGAATCAAGCCCTCGACGGGGCCGTCGATGCGGACGAAGGCGCCGAAGGTGACCAGTTTGGTGACCTGGCCGACGACGACCTGTCCGATTTCGTAGCCGGCGACGACATCGTCCCACTGTTCGGGGCGGGCGCGCCGGATTGAGAGACCGATCTTCTTGGTCTCTTGGTCGATCTTCATGACGTAGACATCAACGTCGACACCAACCGAGAACACTTCCTCAGGATTGACGTCCCGCTCCCAGGAGAGCTCAGAGAGGTGGACGAGACCGTCGGCGCCGCCCAGGTCGACGAAGACGCCGAAGCTGCGAATGCTGGTGATGCGACCGCGGCGGATCTCGCCTTCGCGCAATTCGGCCAGCAGGCGGTCCTTCTGCTCGGCGCGCCACTCTTGCATGGCGGCGCGCTCAGAGAGGATGACGCGGTTGCGGCGCCGGTTGATCTCGATCACCTTGAGCCGCAACGGGCGCCCGACGAATTCGTTGAGGTTGCCGCCGCTGGAGTCGGTCTCCGGCGCGGCACCCATAACCTGGCTGAGCGGGACGAAGGCGTTGACACCTTCCACGTTGACCAGCAAGCCGCCCTTGTTGAAGCCACTTACGGTGGCTTCGAAGGTGACCGCTTCCTCGAAGCGGGTCTGCAGCTCCCGCCAGCCCTGTTCGCCGCGGGCGCGGTCGATGGAGACGGCCAGCTGCGACTCTTCGCTGTCGGGCTGAAGGACGTAGACGAGCACGCCGTCGCCCACTTTGAGGCTGTCGCGCTGCTCCGGAGTGAGCGAGTGCATCTCGTTGGGCGTGACGATGCCCTCCGATTTCGCACCAACATCTACGATCAGGGATTGGCCTTCGCGTCCGACGACAATGCCTTCAATCACGTCGCCGCGGCCGAGTTCAATCAGGTCGTGCCCCTCCTCAGCGAGGAGCTCTTCCATGGTGGGGTGTTCGGTCTGGTCGGTAGTCAAGGGTAAATCTGTATGTGCGGGTGGCCCGCAGTCTCCGTTCGTTGGGATTTCGCGCGCGATCGTACCATGCCGCTTGGCTGCGGGGCCATGCGGCAAGGGCGCGGCAACGTCTTCGGGGCGCGGCTTGTGTGGCGCAGGACAAGCTCGGGCGCCGCGGCTCGGAGGCGCGCCAGGGTGGTGCCGGCGGGAGACGGCAGAAAGCCCGCCATGACGGCGGGCTTTTCTGTTGAATGGGCTGGCAATGGCCTATTTTCCACAAGGGGTTGCCCCCCCAGTATCGTCAGCGCTGCGGCGTTTCACTTCCGTGTTCGGGATGGGAACGGGTGGGGCCACCGCGCTCTAATCACCAGCACCGATCTGCAATTGGGAATTGCGTACTACGTGTGTGTCCGTTGGTGGAGCCGAGGGGAATCGAACCCCTGACCTCCGCCGTGCAAGGGCGGCGCTCTCCCGGCTGAGCTACGGCCCCGGGCCAGCGAACCTGGCGAAACTGATGGTCCGGTTGAGGTTCAGGGGGCTGGTGGGCCATCCTGGAGTCGAACCAGGGACCTCAGTCTTATCAGGACTGCGCTCTAACCAGCTGAGCTAATGGCCCGGGAACGCTGATGGCCCGGGAAGCGCGCCCAGCACACACTGCACTCAGCGCGCCGACACCCGTGGGCGGCAGCGCACCTTGACAGCTGAAGAGCGAAAGTCAGCGGGCGAGGACGGGATGCCGTTCCGATAGAACGGCGGTTGGTGCCACTCCGAAGAGCGGCTTTGCCTCGCGCTGCTCCGAGGAGCGGCACGGAACAAATCGACCTGTGAGTTTCCCTCAACCCCCACCGCGGGGGCCGGGCAATACTCCCTAGAAAGGAGGTGATCCAGCCGCAGCTTCCGCTACGGCTACCTTGTTACGACTTCATCCCAGTCGCGAGTCCCACCCTAGGCGGCTGCTCCCCGAAGGTTCGCGCACCGATTTTAGGTGTTACCCACTCCCATGATGTGACGGGCGGTGTGTACAAGGCCCGAGAACGTATTCACCGCAGTGTGCTGACCTGCGGTTACTAGCAACTCCAACTTCATGCAGGCGAGTTTCAGCCTGCAATCTGAACTGAGACCGGCTTTAAGGGATTAGCTTCACCTCGCGGTGTCGCAGACCCGTTGTACCGACCATTGTAGCGTGTGTGTAGCCCTGGACGTAAAGGCCACGCTGACTTGACGTCGTCCCCATCTTCCTCTGCGTTATCCGCAGCGGTCCCGCTAGAAAAATACAACTAACGGCGAGGGTTGCGCTCGTTGCGGGACTTAACCCAACACCTCACGGCACGAGCTGACGACAGCCGTGCAGCACCTGTGCAACGGCCCCGAAGGGAAGCGATCTTTCAACCGCGGTCCGAAGCATGTCAAGTCCAGGTAAGGTTCTTCGCGTCGCATCGAATTAAACCACACGCTCCGCTGCTTGTGCGGGCCCCCGTCAATTCCTTTGAGTTTTAGCCTTGCGGCCGTAGTCCCCAGGCGGGATGCTTAATGCGTTAGCTTCGACACAGAAGGGGTCGATTACCCCCCACGTCTAGCATCCATCGTTTACGGCGTGGACTACCCGGGTATCTAATCCGGTTCGCTCCCCACGCTTTCGTACCTCAGCGTCAGGTGGCGCCTAGTGAGCCGCTTTCGCCACTGGTGTTCCTCCCGATATCTACGCATATCACCGCTACACCGGGAATTCCGCTCACTTCTACGCTCCTCAAGTCCGGAAGTTTCCATCGACCGCTCCCAGTTAAGCCGAGAGATTTCACGACAGACTTTCCGAACCGCCTACGTACGCTTTACGCCCAGTAATTCCGGATAACGCTTGCCACCTACGTATTACCGCGGCTGCTGGCACGTAGTTAGCCGTGGCTTATTCGCCGGGTACCGTCAGATCTTCTTCCCCGACAAAAGAGTTTTACGACCCGAGGGCCTTCTTCACTCACGCGGCGTTGCTGCGTCAGGCTTTCGCCCATTGCGCAAGATTCCTCGCTGCTGCCTCCCGTAGGAGTCTGGGCCGTGTCTCAGTCCCAGTCTGGCTGATCGTCCTCTCAGACCAGCTACCGATCGTTGCCTTGGTGGGCCGTTACCCCACCAACTAGCTAATCGGACGCAGGCCCCTCCCAGGGCGCCGGAGCTTTCCCCACCGGTCTGAACCAGTGGGCGTATACGGTATTAGCCCGATTTTCACCGAGTTGTCCCCCGCCCCGGGGTAGGTCACCTACGTGTTACTCAGCCGTTTGCCACTCAGTCATCCCCCCGAAGGGAGAAGCTTCGTTCGACTTGCATGCGTAAGGCACGCCGCCAGCGTTTATCCTGAGCCAGGATCAAACTCGCCATATATGACGAATTGGCTCTTTGCCAAATCAAGTTCGGAACTGACCACCCCAGGTGGACCACGACGCCGAAGCGCCACGGACCGCTCGGGGCGGACGGGTCCGCCCAAGCTCGCTGGACTTTCGCTCTCCAGATGTTAAGGTGCCGCCGGCCAGACGCTGCTTGGGACGAAAATGACCCGGCCATCTAGGACGGCCGGGTCTCGACCAAACACGCCAGCCTGCGCGCAACGGAGAACGTACCACTGCATTTTCCGCCCTGTCAACGGGCAGTTTTGGGGAATGCAGCGCGGAACACCGGACCAGGGCGGGATCTCACGCCCGCCAGAGGCGGAGTTCGTCGCCGCGGGCCTCCGCGACGACGCCGGCGCCACATTCCACGCGGTGACCGCCGCGCAGCAGCAAGCGTTGCAGGGCTTCCAGGCGCTCGTGCGTGGGAGGCTGGGTGTCCAGGCGCTGGACGCAGTCGCGCAGGACCCGACGCTGGATAGCGGCGGGCAGGGCGCCCAGCCTGCTCCGGCTGAAGGTGTAACCACCCTCGCGTTGCAACTGGGCAAGCTCAGCCAGGGCGGAACCAGTCTGCGCCTCCAGAAAATCGCGGTCGACGCGCAGGTCGCGTGCCAAGCGTCCGAGCGCCTCAACAATTTTTGGGTTGATCGCCACGAGGCCAGGCAGGACGTCGCCACGCACGCGGTTGCGGAGATGTGTCGCATCCGCGTTGGCGGGGTCGTCGACGTAATCCAGCTGATGGAAGGCACAGAAGGCGCGGGTTTCGCGCCGCTGGACATCGAGTAGCGGCCGCAGCAGGGCAACCGCGGGCGGATTGGGCAGCGGGAGGCGCGCGGCGGGGGCCATCGCGGTGAGGCCGTCGAGACCGCTACCGCGGATAAGGTGGAGTAGCACGGTTTCCGCCTGGTCGTCGGCGGTGTGGCCCGTGACGATGGCATTCGCCTCGAGTTCGACTGCCGCACGCGCGAGGGACCCGTAGCGAGCGTCCCGCGCGGCCGTCTCCAGGCTGGTGCCCTGTTCGTCGGCGCTCGCGGGGGCGTCGACCTCAACGATTTGGAACGGGGCCCCGGCGCGGCTTGCTACAGCCTCGGCGGCCGCGCGAAAACCTGCGCGGGTGGCGGGCGAAGCGATTCGATGGTCGACGTGGACGGCGTTCACTGACCAGTTGTGATCGGCGCGATCGGCCAGTGCGAGCAGGGTCGCCGACGAATCGGCACCGCCCGAGACGGCCACGATCAACCGTGGTTCGGCGGGCAAGGCCGCAACCTGCATGGCCGCGCTCAGGGACGTTTCAATTCGGTGAATGAAGGAGCGGGCGTCGCGGGGCTTCACTGCGACGACCGCGCCAAACTAGGGCCGCTCGGGCAACAGGTTCGACCACCAGGGTGAGCGGGTGATGCGCAGACCGGTGCGGAGCGGCGCGTCGATCGCGAAGGCTTCCTCGCCGACGCGGACAAAGCCCAACTCCTCGCGCGCGGTCCGTTCGATGTACTCATCCGAGTCGAGGTAGCCAACGAGGGCGCTGAGTTGATCCGCATCCCATTGCAAGTCCGCGATCTCTTCCTGAAGGGCGGCAATCTGAAGGTCGATGCTGTTGTTGTTGATCACGCCGTCCACGGCCGTGAAGACAAAATAGCCGACGATCGCGAGCGCGAAGAAGAAGATCAGCAGCGGCGTCAGACGGCGGCGCACCACGGGCGCAGCCAAACCGGGCGCGTCGGGGCTCGGATCGGGCCCCATCGGAGCGAGAGTCGCGGGGTCAAATGGGGGTGGTGAACCGTCGGGCATCGTGCACCCGCCCAACCACCGCGATTCACGGTACCACAGGAGCGGATCAGCGACGAAGCTCGGGGCTGAGGTGCGCGGTGTCGTTGAGGGAGTAGAGAGCGACCTGGCCACGGCGTCGGGCGAGGGTGGAGCAGGAGCTGAGATCGACCTCGAAGCGACGCCAGCAGCGAAGTTCCAGGTCGATCGCCTGGCAAAGCAGCCCCTTGATTACGAAATTGTGCGAAACGAACACGGTTGTTCCGTCCGGGTCAGAGCCGGAGCCGGGCTCCAGCAGCTCGGCGAGGACGGGCCAGGCCCGTGTCGCAACGTCCAGGACGGACTCGCCGCCGGGCATGGGAAGCGCATCGGCCTCGGTCTCGATCCACTCGCGAAAGAAGTCGGCGTGCTTGGCCCGGGCCTCTTCGAATGGGATGCCGTCCAGCTCGCCGACGTCCATCTCCAGTAGACGGTCGTCGGCCTGCGGCTCGAGGCCGTGGTGCTGTGCGATCGCGGCAGCGGTGTCGTAGGCGCGAGCGAGGGGGCTGGTGACGACGTGAACGATGCGCTCTCCCCGCAGGGCGTCACCGACCGCGGCGGCCTGGCGGCGCCCCAGGTCGGTCAGGGGCGAGTCTTCGCGACCGAGCGAGACGTTGTCGCGGTTGGCTTCGCTCTGAGCGTGGCGAACGAGGATGACGCGTGACATGGTCAGCGCCGGTCGTAGCCGGCGGCTCGGGCAGCGGCACGAGCGAGGGAAGGAATCTCGAGCTCCAGGGCGGTGCGGTGCATACGCAGAGGTTCTTCGCTGACACCGAGCGCACGGGCGACCTGTTCCGGCCGACCGGAGCCCTTCTCATCGTTGCCGAGCCGCATGAACAATGTCGCGCGACCGTCTCCGATCTTGCGTAATTCGATTTCGTGGATCAGAGGACGGAGGTCGTAGCGCTTCAGCTTCTCGCCGCGAGTGTGCTCCCAGGGCAGGGTTTGCTTGGCAAGCAAGCCATCGATCGCGGACTGCCACTCGGACGCGGCGCGGCCGTCTTCGACCTCGACTTCATACGAGGCCGTACGGGTCAGTGACTGGAGGGAGGCCAGGCCCATGGGGAGCTCGTCGACGGCCACGATACGCAGCCCGGCCGGCAGTTGTGCTTCGATCGCGGCGCTGATCTCGTCAAAGCGGACGCGGGCGTGGAGCACTACGTCCAGTAGCTCCGCCTCCGAGGAGACGCCGACGGCGAGCGGAGCCGCCATGGCGATACGGGGGTGGGGCGAGAAGCCCTGGGAATAGACGACGGGCACGTGCGCGCGGCGCATGACACGCTCCCAGACGCGCATGAGGTCCAGGTGGGAGATGTACTTGACGGCGTCGTCGCAAGCGAAGGTGATGCGCAGCCGCTGGACGCGCTCGGTGCTGCTTTCGGTCGAATCGGGGGGCATGGAGGGAGTGTACCGGGTGGGCGCTTGAGGCGACTGATCGCTGAACGACCTCGCGACGTACCTTAAGCAGGATGAGAACGCTGTCTTTCGCTTCGATCGGTCGGGCCATGGTGCCGCTGGTAGCGGCCCTTGGACTGATCATCGGTTGGCAACTTGCCGGCTCCGACGACGGGGAGCACGTCGTCTCAGCGGCGGAGCGAGCGGCGATCGAGCTTGAGGCAGCCTGGCCCGGGGGCTTCGGGACGCTAGCCGCCGATCCACTGGTCGACGGCGCTGTGGGGATCGAGCTTTCGCTCCGCCACAGCCGTGACCAGTTCGTCGAGGCGGTCCTGGCCGCCGGAATGGTCGATCAGCTGCGCTAGCAAGCGCCGGCGGGCGAGAGCAACGATCTGACGCCGGGCGCGATTGGCTTCCGACTCCGCGATTGCGCCAGACTCGACGAGGTAGGCGTGGTGCTGGTCGCAAGCGTCGACGAGTTCCTCGATGCCCTCGGCCTCGGTGGCGGTGACCTTGACGATGGGCGGATCCCAGCCGTCGGCGGTCGAGAGGGAGAGCAGTGCAGAGATCTGGGCGACGACGATATCGGCGCCGGGCAGGTCGGCCTTGTTGACGGCGAACACGTCGGCGATCTCCATGATCCCGGCCTTCATCGCCTGAATGTCATCGCCCATGCCGGGCGTGTTGACGAGGACAGTGGTCAAAGCGGTGCCGGCGATCTCGACTTCGTCCTGGCCCGCGCCGACCGTCTCGATCAGAATCACGTCCTTGCCGAAAGCGTCCATGACGAGGATGACGTCCATGCTGCCCTCGGAGAGGCCACCCAGCGAGCCGCGACTGGCCAAGCTGCGCAGGAAGATCCCGCTGTCGGCGGTGAGTTCCTGCATGCGAACTCGGTCGCCCAGGATGGCGCCCTGCGTGAACGGGCTGGAGGGGTCGATCGCGACGATGCCGACGGTCTTGCCGCGGGCCCGGTAGGCCTTGGCCATCTCGTTGGTGACGGTGCTCTTGCCCGCGCCGGGGGAGCCGGTCACGCCGATGGTTTGCGCCCGGCCCGTGTGCGGGTAGAGCACTTTCATCGCGGCCAAACCGCGCGCGCTGCCAGCCTCAACTTCGGTCAGAAGGCGAGCCAGGGCGCGTCGGTCGCCTTCCAGTAGTCGCTCTTCGAGCGTTGGGGACGGGCTGTCAGCAGTCATGGACGCCTAGGCGGGCTGGCGGACGTGCTCATGCACGAACTCGATGATGTCGCCGGTGTTGGATCCGGGGCCGAAGACACCTTTGAAGCCCATCTTCTGGAGTTGCGGAAAGTCCTCGTCGGGGATGATGCCGCCGCAGAAGAAGAGGGTCTCGTTGGGGTCGATGCCGCGCTCTTTGCAAGCGTCCATTACGCGCGGAAAGAGTTCGAGGTGGGCGCCGGAGAGGATGCTGAGGCCAACGACATCGGCGTCTTCTTGGAGCGCGGCTTCCGCGATCATTTCGGGGGTCTGGCGGATGCCGGTGTAGATCACTTCCATACCGGCGTCGCGCAGGGAGCGGGCGACGACTTTGGCGCCGCGGTCATGGCCATCGAGACCGGGCTTGGCGATCACGATGCGGATTTTTCGCTCTGCCATGTCATGCCGACCTTTCGCTGGGCGACCGCACAGTGGCCGCTCGCAGGTGAGGATTACGTTAGGTCGGGCACGACTGGGGCGCTACTCGCGATGACCCGCCGCGCGAGCCCAGCCGCGAATCAGCTGGCCAGAATCAATCGAACCCCGTTAGTGCCCTCGGGACCCACTTCGACGACGCTCCCGTCGCCGAGATGATCGACGCTGGCCAACCCCGCGGCTTCCAGCTTGGCCACACAGGCAGCGAGGTCGGGGACGTGGAGGACGAGGCGGAAGAGGCCCTCGCCCTTGCCGAGCCGCTCGACGAGCGGGTGGGCGGGGTCGTCAGTGGTGGGGGTGACGAACTCGACACGGGCACTCGTTTCCTCGCCACCGAAGGCGAGGAAAGAGCCCGCGACA
>CAUYZA010000104.1:0-9438 GCA_963577225.1 Dehalococcoidia bacterium
GCAACGCGGCGCGGATGAGCGATCCGCGCTGGCGGCACGTCGATATCCGCCGCATGCGCTCGCAAAAGGAGACGGATTCCCGGCTGAACCTCGTGCCGCATGCAGAGGTCGGCGCCGGAGCCGCGCAGCCACCGGCTCCCCACAGCGGGACACGAACGGACTGGAGTCGTTGTCAGAGCCGAGATGGGGGTAACCGATGAGCCTGCCTTTGCGACCGGGCCCCGAGGGCATGACGCGCCACGTGCGCAAGGGACTGACGCAACGCAAGGATCGACGGGCGATCCAGCAGGCGCAAATCGAGGCGCGCCTGCGCGAGGCTGGGGCGGGCGGGGAGATTCGCGTTTCCTGGTGGCGCCGCCTGCTGAGGGGGCTGCGTGCGTCCTAGCGCAGCTCGCGGCGCGCGTCGTGCTCGCCGGAAGTGCGCTGCACCCGGGGAGCGGTTCAGGCCTTCTAGGACTCAGGCGTATCGTCCGAGCTGGTCACGACTTCGACGGCCTCTTCATTCTGCGGGGCCTCATTGGTCTCGGTGCTGACGCTCTCGTCTTCCTCGGTCTCTTCGACGCTGAGCAGGCCGTCGGTCCCGAGGATCGTGGCGCGGATCTCGGCCAGCAACTCGGCGTCGGGGCCCGTGGAGTCGTCGTCCTGGCGCTCCAGGGCGTAGCTGACGAGGGCGAAGAGGGCATCGCCGGTGATGAGGGCGTAGCCGAAGTTGTCGCAGGCGTTGCGCAGCATGTCGCTGTAGGGCTGCTTGCGGCCGTTGGGGTCGTTCAGGCGCTCGCCGTTGACGACGATGATGCCCTTGCGGCGCTTGCCGCTCTTCAGGAACTCGGCTTCGATGCGGCGCTGCAGGGCGAGGTAAGCGGATTCCGTCACGCTGCCGGCCGAGGCATCGATCTCGAGCAGCGCGACCTCTTCGCCGTCGCGCAACTCCGCAGGCAGGTTGAGGTCGATCGGGACGGTGAAGCCAAGCTCGCGCAGGGCATCGCGCACCAGCGGCTCGAGGCTGTAGTGACCGGCGCGCCAGAGCAGGCCGTGATACTTCGATGCGTCGGTCGCGTGGGCACGGGCTTCGACGAGACGGCTCTCCGCCTCCGCAAAGGCTTGCTGAGCGTCCTCTACCTCGTCGATCGCCGGTGCAAGGCCGGGCAGATTGAAGCGACGCAGCCAGGTGGGGCTGACCTCGTCGCCGCGGTCCTCCAGGCTGCGCTGCACGCTCTCGATGATCGCATCAGTCAGCGGGCGCCGCACACGGCCGAGCACTTCGCCGGCGGGTGCGGGAATCATCACGAGTCGCCCGGGGCCGATCTTGAAGTCGACTCCGACCGCGGCGCCGCCCTTGCTGCGCGCGAAGACCCGCACGGTTGCTCCGCCGTCCGGGATCGCATCGATGTTCCAGTGCGCCTGGTAGCGCAGCTTGCCCTGCATCTCGCTGAGGTAGACCGACCAGGGATGGGCGGGCTCCAGCGCCTCGATCGTCCGTCCGTCGCCCGGCACGAGTTGTGGCGGCCGGTAAACGACGCCGGGCGCGGCAGGCAGGATCGAGTAGCGGTCGGCGCCGGGCAGGGAGGTGACGCCGGGGTGGGGCACGTTTGGGTAGCCCAGCACGACGACCAGGCCGCCCCGATCGACGAGCCGCTGCAACTCATCGCGGCGCTGGCTGATCAATTCGCCCAGGCCATGGTGGAAGGCGCCAGTTGCGCCCGCTTGCAGCGGCGCACCCCCGGGTGTCTTGAACTGGCCCGTGCCGGCGACAATCTCCTCGATCTGGGTGGAGACGGTGCGGGGGTCGATGAAGCAGGCGTCGTACTCGAAGAGCGACGGCGCGTTCGCGATGGAGTGGTTGTCGACTTGCGGGCTTGGCAGGGCGAAGCCCAGAGATACGACCTGCATCGATTCACTGTATGGCGCGATGGCTGCCAGGCGCCAGCGTCGAGGTCGTCGCCCAGTCGACGTCGGTCGACACGGTCCAGCGGACCGCTCCCAGCGGGGCTTGCCCGGATGAGTGGGTCAGTGGCTTCGGTTAGCCATACTACCCAGAGGCGCCGTTCGTTTGACCGCTGCTTTGGCGGCTGCGTAGAGTGGGATCGGTCGTGCTAGACGGGGAACTAGCGGTGCCCTGTACCCGCAATCCGCTTTAGCGGGGTCGAATTCCCGTCCGAGGGCGATCGCCATGGGAACTTGCGACGCCAAGCGGTATCGATGCTCGGGTCCTGTGCGGCGAGCCGCTACGAACCCGGTCAGATCCGAGAGGAAGCAGCCGTAAGTAGTTGGTCTCGGGCGCCACGGGGATGCCTGGGTTGAGCTGGCTAGCGGCGACAAGCTCATGGTGACGTTCGACGACGGGTGCACGGCTTTTAAATGGTCGCGGCGGGCGTCATGGTAGGCCTGGGCGAGTCGGCCACGGCAGGTGGTTCGCATCTTGGCGTGGTGGCCCGGGCCCCGGACGGGCGGGCGGCCTTCGCGGACGCGCGGCGACTGGACCGTCCGCGTTCCGTGTTGAGGCACCGGGATGTCCGCCGATCTGGGCGCGAACCAGCCGCGCGCAGATACGCATCGGCAGGCGTGGACAAGACACGCCGCTCCTCCCCGCGGCGAGGCCGCGAGGAGCTAAAGACGGGCATTCGCAGTCGGTCGTGCGATTGCGTCACGTATGCCGGCGAGTCCTCCCATCTCCCGCGCGTGCCTTCGGGCACGCGCCGGGAGGATCCGTTGGTGAATCGCGGCGGGCTTGAGGGCTTGCCTGGCGGGCCGGCCTCGGCAGGTGGTCGAGGGCATGCTGGGGCATGGGGGTCCTGGATCGGCTCGGCGTTGTCAGGGGCCGGGCTGAGTGAAGCCCGGCATGGAGCCGGGGCCGCAGGCTGACGATGGCGCGTCGCCGATCCTCCCGGCCGCCGTTCGGGCAGCACTTCCTTCGCAGCCAACGCATCGTCGACCAGATCCTCGATGCGCTGCCAGATGACGATCTTCCGATCCTGGAAGTCGGCCCCGGCCGGGGCGTGCTGACCAAGCCCTTGGCCGACTTGGAGCGCCCCCTCGTCGCCGTCGAGTACGACGCCGGCCTGGCTCGACTGCTGCAACACCAGATGCGCGAGCGTGAGCGTGTCGCCGTGGTCGAACACGACATCCTGACGATCGACGCCGCGGAGGTGCTGGCCCGCGTCGGTGCGTCGCCCCCGTTTGGGCTGATCGGCAATCTGCCCTACGCGATCACGGCGCCGCTGTTTCGCAAGTTTCTCAGCCTGCCCGCGCAGCGACCGGCCTGGATGGTCGTCATGGTGCAGCGCGAGGTGGCGGACCAGCTCGTTGCGCCGGCCGGCAAGCGCTCGCTGCTGAGCGTCTCGGTCCAGCTCTACGCCGAGCCGGAGCTGCTCTTCTACGTCGACCGCGAAGCGTTCGACCCGCCGCCCAAGGTGCGCTCGGCGGTTTGCCGGATCAATATGGGCGAGGGCCCGGCCGTCGACCTGCCGAGCGAGGATCGTTTCTTCGAGGTCGTGCGGGCGGGGTTCCGCGCGCCGCGCAAACAGCTCCATAATTCGCTCGCGATGGGGCTTTGGATGGAGGCGGGTGGGGCCAAAGAGTGGCTCGCAGCGTGCGAGATCGATCCGATGCGCCGCGCTGCGACACTGACGCTGGAGGAATGGGCGGCACTGAGCTGGGCGCGCGAACGTTCGGGCGCGGCCGAGGCGGCCGACCATCGAATGGGTCTTTCGTGACTCGCGTCAGGGCTTGGGCGGTGGACTGGGCGGGCGGTCCGCGGACGGTGGTTTGCGGTCAGGCCCGGTTGGCTGCCACCCGGATCGGCTGGTTCGCATGGTGAGCCGAACTTTGCGGACGCCGGCGCCGGCCAAACTCAATCTCACGCTGGAAGTGTTGGCGCGGCGCGAGGATGGCTTCCACGACCTCGCCTCGATCGTGCAAACGGTCGATCTAACCGATCTCGTGGAGCTCCTGCCCGCGAGCGCGACGCCGGGCGTCTCAATCGTCGACGGGTCTGGGCGGACCGTGCCGATCCCCTTCGGCAACGAGTTGGTGGCCACGGCCTGGGACTTGCTCGTCGAGCGGCAGGGCGTCGATCGTGACGTCGCCGTGCGGGTGACGAAGTCGATTCCGATTGCGGCTGGGCTGGGAGGTGGGTCGAGTGACGCCGCGGCGTTCTTGCGTCTGGCTCAGCAACACTGGTCGTTGCCACGCCGGGTCGTGTACGAAGTCGCGCGCGAGATCGGGTCGGACGTGGCCCTCTTCCTGGTTGGCGGCGCAGTGCTGATGGAGGGGCGTGGGGAGCGGGTGACGCTTCTGCCCGACGCGGCGACGGATTCGCCGGACTGGGGGGCGCTGATTTACACGCCGGAGCTGCCCCTTCCGTCCTCGAAGACGGCGGCGATGTACGGGGCGCTGCGGCCGACGCACTTGCGCGGCGACGATCACACAGTCGAGCTGGGCGCGGCTTTGGTGCGGGGCAGCGCGCCGGCACAGGACGACTGCTGGAACACGTTCGATCTGGTGGCCGGCGAAGTACTGATGGGACTGACCGACGCACGCCGACGGGTGGCGGCGGCGACGCAGCAGGTCGCTGTGCTCGCGGGCGCTGGGCCGAGTCTCTTCCTGCTCGGTGATCCGGACGCGTTGGAGCCTGCAGCCGAGCAGCTCAACGCCGAAGGATCGGGCCGAGCCCGCCTGGTGCGGCCGCTCTCGAGAGAGGCGGCGACGCGGATCGAGCTGGGGCCGGACGACGCAGCCTCGGCTGGAGGTGTCTGATGGAAGCGCTGCTGGCGGGCTTCGTGACGGGTACCGCGGTGGGGATGCTGGCCTGGGGGGCGATCGCGGTCGCGCTGGTGCAGGATCACAATCGCCTCTTGGTGATTCATGCGCGCTTCCCGGAAGGGACGACGTTGCCTTTGCTGATGGCGGGCATCTCGATGGCGGTGCAGGCGGGTTGGGGCGCGCTTGGGATTGGGGCGGGGGCGGCCTACTGGGCGATCCAAGGCGACGCCCTGAACGGGCTCGGCAGCCCGGCTTGGGGCTACACGCTGTTCTTCCTCGTGGTGGCGGGCTTGGGCCTGGCGACGGTCGTCGTGATCCAGCCGTCGTGGTGGCGTCGAGGTTTGTTGGGCGCGGTAATCCTGGCGGGGGCGTTCGGCTGGATGCTGCCGCACTTGGCAGAGGCGTGAGAATTGGTCGGCGCCCCGGCAATCTGTCGCCTGGCGCGGGGCCCCTAGCCGCCGCGCATCCTATGGTGGGCCCCCTGGAGCTTGCTTGTGAGTGAGTCCTTTGTCACCCCCGAGGATCTGCCCGGGACGATCCTGGATGCGCACGTGCACACGGTGCGCGGCGCCGCCGACTCGTCGCTGCAGCCGGACGATCTCTTGGAAGAAGCGCGTCGCATCGGCCTGACCGGGATCAACATCTCGGAGCACGACCGCGTCTGGGAAAAGTTCGACTGGCAAACCTTCGCCGATCAGGCCGCGCCGATCTTCCTCTCGCGTGGCATGGAAGTCACGACCGACGTTGGCCATGTGATCGTCTTCGGCGTCGAACAGTACGTGGCCGGCATGCGCCAGGGCGACCGCCTGCGCGAGATCGCCGACGAGATGGGTGCGTTCATCACCGTCGCCCACCCCTTCCGCCACTTCTTCGACCCGGTCACGTTTCTGCGCCAAGGTAAGGAGCCGTTCGATATGACACCGGAGGAGGCGGCCGAGAAGATGCGCGTCTTCCAGGTCGTGCACGGGATCGAAGTCGGCAACGGTGGCAACACGCGGCGCGAGAATGAGTTCGCGCAGCGCGTGGCGCGCATTCTCAACAAGCCGGTCACGGGCGGGTCGGACGCGCATTCGACGTCGGGCATCGCCACCTACACGACGGTCTTTCCGGAGAAGCTGGAGAGCCGCCAGCAGACGCTCGACTTCCTGCACAGCGGAGAGACCGTCGTCTACGAGGGTCTCAACATCGGTCAGTTCCGCCCCTTCGAGCCGGAAGAGGGCTAGCAGCCCAAGCTGCCCCGTGCCCCTGTGCGCTCAGTGATACGCTCGCCGGGCGCTGGTCGCGCCTAGCTGGGAACCTTGCTCTGCTCGACACGTTTGTCGCGATCGACCTCGAAACGACGGGGCTGAATCCGAGCCAAGACCGCATCACCGAGATCGGGATGGTGCGCTTCGGACTGCCCGGCTCGTCCGTTGCAGCGATGAGCGAGACGTTCAGCAGCTTCGTCAATCCCGACATTCCGATCCCCGTCCGGATCCAACAGATCACGGGGATCAGCGACGCCGATGTTGCCGACGCGCTGCACTTCAACGCGCTGCGCCTGCAGGTCGAAGAGTTCATCGGCGAGGCGACCATCGTCGGGCAGAACGTGGGCTTCGACTTGGCCTTCCTGGCCGAGCAGGGCTTGCGGCCGCCGGGAGCGGTGCTCGACACGCTGGAGCTGGCGGCGTTGCTGGAGCCCCCACTCAAGGATCGATCGCTGGGCGCGTTGGCCGCGCACTACGACGTTGAGATGCCGGTCGCTCACCGCGCTTTGGCCGACGCCGACGCGACGCGCGCCGTCTTCCTCGCCATGTACGAGCGCGCCCGCCAACTGCCAGACGCGTTGCTGACCGATCTGATTGCGCTCGACTCGCCGCTGCTGGCCGGCGTTCCCGAAGACGAGGCGCCGAGCTGGCCGGTGGCGTTGATGCTGCGCGGGATTGCGACGCAGCGGGAGATCGATGTCGCGCCGCGCCGTACCGTCACGCCGCCCTCGCCCTCCACGCGGGGGCGGCCCAGCGCGCCATCGCCACAACGCAACCTCGATCAGCTCGTGGCGGAGCGCGTCGCCGACGAGCAAGCGGCGGACGCCGTCACGCAGACCGAAACCGGCGTCCTGCCGCTGAAGCTGACCGACGTCGTCGTGGTCAAACCGCCGGCGCCGCAGCCGGCCCGGCCGGAACGGGTGGCATCGCTGGCCGACGAGGCGATCGATGAGCAGGCGCTGGCGGTCCTGCGCGCCGGTGGCGCGCGCCCCGACCTCTTCGGCAGCTTCGAGGAACGCCCGGAGCAGATCGGCATGACCCGCTCGGTCGCGCGGGCGATCGAGGGCGGGGAGCATCTGCTCGTCGAGGCGGGCACGGGGACCGGCAAGTCGCTTGCCTACCTGATCCCGGCGGCGCTGTGGGCGTTGCGCAACGGGCGTCGGGTGATTGTCAGCACGAACACGATCAACCTGCAGGAACAGTTGGTGCAGAAGGACGCGCCCGCGCTGGTCGCGCTGTTGCGCGACGGATTGGGCGCAGGGCTCGGCGAGGAAGCGGCGGGGACGCTGCGTGTCGTCACGCTGAAGGGGCGGCGCAACTACCTCTGCTTGCGACGTGTGGCGCAGGAGCGCGTCGCGGGGCCGGCCTCGGATGCCGAGGCCGCGCTGCTGGGGCGCTTGCTGGTCTGGCTGCAGCAAACCGAATCGGGCGACCGCGGTGAGCTCGTGCTGAGCAGCGAGGAAGACCAGCTCTGGGGCCGCTACTCGGCCGAGGGTGAGGACTGCCTGACCGGCGGCAACTGCCCCTTCGTGCGCGAGGGAACCTGCTTCATGCTGCGCGCGCGACGGGCGGCGGAGGCAGCGCACATCGTGATCATCAACCACGCGCTGCTGCTATCCGACCTGGCGGCGGGCGGCACGGCGCTGCCGGCGGCGGACACAATCGTGATTGACGAGGCCCACCACTTAGAAGACGCGGCCACGACGCATCTGGGTGAGACGACGTCGCTGCGCTCGCTGGCGGAGCCACTCGATGGCGTGCACCGGATCAGTCAGCGTGGGGCGGACGGCGGCCTCGTCGTGGGCGTCGAGCTGACGGCTCGCGACCGCCGCATCGATGAGTCGACGCGTTCCGGCCTGCGCAGCCTGACGGCCGGCCTGCCCGATCTGGTGGCACAGGCGCGGTCGGAGTCGGAGGACATCTTTCGCCTGCTGCGTCGGTTCACGGACGACCAGGCCGACGACCGCTTTAACAACAGCTCCCGCCTGCGGCTGACGCGGGGCGTCCGCGCGCAGCCGGAGTGGAGTCAGATCGAGATCGCCTGGGACGGCGTCTTCGAGTCGCTGCGGCGAGTCGCGGGGCGCTTGGAGGAGCTGGAGCGCGGCCTGGAGGAGGTCGCGGACGAATTGAGCGGCGGTGAGGATGACGGTGACGGCCGGGGCGACGACTGGGAGTCGCTGCTGGGCGAGGCGCGCTCCTTGCGCGAAACGCTGACGGAGCGCGCGCAAGAGACGGGCGCGCTGCTGACCCAGTTCGATCCGGAGGCGATCGTCTGGACCACGACGCAGCGCCGCGGCGAGCTGGCGACGCTCTCGTCCGCACCGCTGCGCGTCGATGCGCTGCTGGCCGAGCAGTTCTTCGACCAGAAGCGCAGCGTGGTTCTAACGGGGGCGACGCTGACTACGGAGGGGACCTACGACTATCTGCGCGAGCGCGTGGGCTTGCCCGAGGCGGCGGAGGAGCACTTTGGCTCGCCCTTCGACTACCGGCGGGCGGTGCGCCTGCTGCTGCCGTCGGACATGCCGGAGCCCAGCGACAGCGCCTACCCGCAGGCGCTGGCGGAGTCGATCATCGATCTGGCCCGAGCCAGCGAGGGCCGCGCACTCGTGCTGTTCACCGCGCACGGCGCGCTGCGCCAGGCCGCCGACGCGATTCGGGCCGAGTTGCAGCGCGACGAGATCACGGTGATCGCCCAAGGCCTCGACGGATCACCCCGTCGCATTCTGCGCGAACTGGCCGCCAACCCGCGCAGCGTCGTGCTGGGCGCGGCCTCGCTCTGGGAGGGCGTCGACGTACCGGGCGATGCGATCTCGCTAGTGGTGATCGCGCGCCTGCCCTTCCCCGTGCCGAGCGACCCCGTTTACGCCGCGCGGGCGGAGCTGTATGAAGATCCGTTCCAGCGCTGCGCGGTGCCGCAGAGCATCGTCCGTTTCCGCCAGGGCTTCGGCCGCCTGATCCGGCGCAAGGGCGACCGCGGGGTCGTGGCCGTGCTGGACGGCCGGGTCACGAGCCGCCGTTACGGACGCTCCTTCGTCGCCTCGTTGCCACCGGCCGAGGTGGTTGAACTGCCGCGACGCGACCTCGGCGCCGCGGTGTCGGAGTTTCTCAATGCCTGACC
This sequence comes from Dehalococcoidia bacterium, assembly GCA_963577225.1. Taxonomy (GTDB): domain Bacteria; phylum Chloroflexota; class Dehalococcoidia; order Bin125; family Bin125; genus JAPUIR01. Next base: position 9,127 of record CAUYZA010000104.1, read on the forward strand.
CCGCTGTCGTGACCTTTCCGTCGTGAGTGAGCTGTCGTGAGTGAGTGGCCGGGCTCCCTGCGCTCGTCGCGGCTGTCGTTGGGACGACTGCAGGCGGCGGATGTCGCGCCGGAGCGGCAGCCGGACTGGCTGGCTGAAGCCGAGCGGGCGGTACTTGGCGCCGACCCGGGCTGCCCGCTGTCGCCGCTCGTCGATGCGGGAGACGCCGCGTACTGGATCCGGGTCAAGCTCGACGGCGATCGGGGACTGACCAGCGTGGGGGCCTGCGCGGCGCGACTCGAGGCGCGGGATCTGGTCTGGAGTTGGCTGGCT
>CAUYZA010000105.1:0-9359 GCA_963577225.1 Dehalococcoidia bacterium
GCTGGCTGCTGTTGCCCAAGACCGACTGCGCGACCGCCGTGCCCCGCACGAACGCCTCGAACGAGTCGTTGCGCAGCACGATGCCGGAGACCGCGCGCGCCGTGCCCGTTCCAGACTCCATCGCCACGGCGACATCGGCTTCGCGCAGGGCGCGCACGTCGTTGGCGCCGTCACCCACCATCGCGACGTAGTGGTTATTCGCCTTCAGGGCTTGGATGATGCGCTGCTTCTGGTCCGGAGCGATGCGCCCGAAAATGCTGTTCTCTTCGACGGCGCGCGAAAAATCGAGCTCGTTCAGTGCCGCCAATTCCGAACCCGAGACGACGCCGCCCTTGACCGTGATGCCCAATTGCTGCACCAGCGCGGCGACCGTACCCGGGTTGTCGCCGCTGATAATCTTCGGTTCCACGCCCAGCTCCGCCATCGTGTCGAAGGCGATTCCCACCTCTGCGCGCAGGACGTCGCAAATCGTGATGAGTGCGATGGGCCGCAGCGGCTGGATGATTCCGCGCTCAGGATCTGGCAGCGAGCTGGCCTCCGCGAAGGCGACACCGCGCATGCCGCCCGCTGCCGCCTTCTCGTAGATCTCCTGCAGGGTTTCCGCGCCGCTGCTGAACTGCAGTACCGACTCCGGCGCTCCAAGCACGAAGTGACGCCGCTCGCCGCCGAGTTCCAGACTGAGCGCGCTCCAGCGCCGCTCGGAGTTGAAGGGCACGCGCTCTATGACGCTGGCTGCGTTGGCGTCGTCCGCCACGGCGTCGGCCAGCGCCCCCGCCGTGCGGCTCTCCTCCGCCGTATGGCCCGCGAATGCGCCCAGCCAGGCCCTGTCTCCTTCGCGGCCTCCGGCCCAATGCGTGCGTTCCACGCTCAGTGCGTTGGCCGTGATCGTGCCGGTCTTGTCGAGGCAGACGACATCGATGTAGTTGAGCGCCTCGACGGCGCTGATCTCCTGCACGATCGCGCCCGCCCGCGAGACGCGTACGGCTCCGGCCCCGAACGCCACCGTCATCCCCAACAGCAGCCCTTCCGGCACCACGCTGGTGATCGTGGCGGTCGTGTTGGTCAAGGTCTGGCCGAAGTCGGCGTTGCTCACCCCGGACGAGATCAGCAGCAGCGCGCCCAGGATCGCCGTCGCGATCAGCAGCAGCCGCAGGATTCGCCGGAAGCGGAGTTGCAGTGGGGTCTCGCGCTTGACCAGCTTGCGGGCGTCCGACGAGAGCCGCATCGCATACGACTCCGGCCCCACCTTGTCGGCTTGGTAGTAGGCGCTGCCGGCGGTGCAAAATGAGCCGGACAGGATCGTGTCACCGGGTCCCTTGCGCACGGACGACGACTCCCCGGTTAGCAGTGACTCGTCCAGCTCGCAGCCGTCGGCCACGATGTGCCCGTCGGCGACGACCTGATCGCCCGGCCCGATGTGGAGCAGGTCGTCCTGGACCACTTGTTCGGCCAATACCTCCCCCTCTTCACCCCCACGCACGACGCGTGCGCGGGGGGTGGAGAGGGCCACGATCTCGCGCAGCATGTTCGTCGCGCGAATCTCTTGTACGGTCCCGATCGCGACGTTCGCCGCCACCACGATGCCGACGAAGATGCCGTCTTGGAAGAAGCTGATTTCCTGCTCCACCGCCGCCAGGACGAAGAGTGCTGCGATCAGCGTGAAGAGGACCAGGTTGAAAAAGGTCAGCGTGTTCTCGCGCACGATGTCCCAGTTGCTGCGCTCCTCTCGCTTGTCGAGGTTCGACAGCCCGCGCTCCACACGGTCGCGTACCTCCGCCGGGCTGAGTCCCTGGGCCTCGAATGGCGGCGGCGGCTCCCGGGGGACGGCCGGTGCTGGCGACGGTGGTGTCGCAGGCGGAGCAGCGGCTCGATCCAGCGCGATGGATTCCGCCGCGCTCGGCATGCCGCGCCCCGGTGACTCGCCGCTGGATGGCGTGGGCTGGATCCGCAGTCGTAATTGACCCGGACCCGGGCCAGCGTCCCGAACTGCTTCGCCCTCGCCGCGGGCTGCGGACTCTTCTTCGTCCCAATCGCTGCCGGGCGGCGCGTCCTCCGGGGGCAGTCGTACGGGTGGGGCGGGGAAGCCTGGCAGCTGCAACGGCGCTGGCTCCAGCGGCTCCTGCCCTTCCTCGAGGGCGGCGAGGTCGAAGACCGCCTCTTCGACGGAGCGGGGAGCCTCGCCCGGGCGCGGATCCTCTGCCATACGCCGCGTCCTCCACTGATCCACAGCCGGTCGCGCACCATCCGCGACCGGGTGCTGCTTTGGATACTACGGCCCGCCGCCGTCTGTTGGTGGCACGAAATCCGTGAGCCGAAGGGGCGCCGGCGAAAAACGACGCGGACTCAGAGCCCGTTGTTATTGGTGGGGACGCAACGAATCGGGTCAAGACCCCATTCGTTTCGGCGGCCACCCAGGAAAATTCATTCCTGGGCCGTCCGGTCTGTGTTGCATTCATCCCGACGTCGACCCCCAACGACGACGGAGCGACCGGGCCGGGCGTCCCCCTTTTAAACGGCGCCCTCGGCCCGCTGGAGCAACTCGACCCAGTTTCCGTCTGGATCTTCGATCATCGCGACCGAGACGCCGGCACGGATCTCGCGCGGCTCCCAGGGCACCTGGTAGCCGGCCGCCTTCGCTTCAGCGACGATCGCCTCAAGGTTGGCGACGGAGATCGTCCAGTAGCGGTAGCCCGTCGCGCCGTTGATCCCGCCGCTGGGGTTGGACAGTTCCGGCGTCTGCGCGAAGGTCACCAGCTTGATCATGCTGGTGCCGCACATCAGCCGCTGCATCAGCATGCCGTTGCCCATGTCCGATTCCGCGACGAACTCGAAGCCGAGCGTGTCGCGATAGAAGCGCAGCGACGCTTCCTTGTCTTTGACGACAATGCCGAGGTCCACGGAGTCTTTCGTTAGTTCAACGCCCACGGGGTGCTCCTTTACTGCAATGGGTGTGCCCGTCGTTCCCCACGGCGAAGGAGGATACCGGAGCTTGGCAGGGTGCTGCGGCGCGCTAGCATCGCCCGGGTAGCTGAATTTGAGGGGGTTGACCGCCGTGACGTACTTCCCGCTGTCAGATTCGCAGAAGGAGTGGTTGGAGCGCGCCGAGACGGTCGCTGCCGACGTGCTGGCACCCAACGCGGCCGAGACCGACCGGGAGGGCGCGTTTCCACGCCGCCAACTCGACGCCCTGCGCGACGCCGGGTTTATGGGCCTGCGCGCCGACCCCGCCCACGGCGGCCTCGGCCAGGATCTGCTCACGGCCTGCCTCGCGACGGAGGCCTTTGCCAAAGCCTGCCCTTCCACCGCCCTGATCTACAAGATGCACATTGAGAGCATCGAGTTGGTCTCGCGCGTGCCCACGCCGGAGCAGGCAGAGCGGATGGTGCCGCGTCTCGCCTCCGGTGAATGGCTCAGCACCGTCGCCGGCAGCGAGGCCGGTCATCAGGGCGGCGCCTGGGCCGGCGCGCTGAAGGCTGCCGTGGCGAAGGTCGACGGCGGCTACCAGGTCAGCAATGTCCGCAAGTCGTTCGTCACTGCAGCGGGCCTGGCCGACTCCTACCTCTTCATGGCCAGCGTGGACTCCGAAGAGAGCAAGAAGCCGCAGCAGCTTTTCTTTCAGATCCAGCAGGATGACCTCGACTGGACGATCGACGCTCCCTGGGACGGATTCGGCATGCGCGGGAACAACTCGTCGCCGATGACCTTCAACGGCTTCCTGCCCGACGCTCGCTTGATCAATCCGGAGGGCAAGCCGGCCGATTTCTTCCCCGTTGCGCTCGCCACCTACGTCGCGACCTATCTGGGCATCGCCGCCGGCTGTTTCGACCTGCTGAAGGACTACATCACCGATTCGACGCTGGCCGACGGCCGCCGCATGGGCGAAGTCGAGACGATCCTGACGCGCATGGCCAACTGCCAGATTGAGCTCGAACGCAGTCGGGCCCTGATTTACTCTGTCTGTGCCGCCTTCGACGAAAACCGGCACGGGAGTGCCCGCCCCTTCTTCGAGGCCAAGGTGGCCAGCGACGAGGTCGCCGCCTTCGTCACTGGCGAAGCGATGACCTTGGGCGGGGGCAGCGCCTTCGCCAAGCAGCTCCCCTTTGAGCGGTATTTCCGCGATGCCCGAGCCGGGGTGGTGATGGGCATCGCCCACGACATCGCCGTGCTCAACGTGGGCGCGATGATGTTCCCGAAACCCAAGGACGATGAGAACGCCGCCAAGTAGAGAGACTGAACCCGGATGAAGGTCGACCTGCTCCTCATCCCCTTCGGTGCAACCTACGTCGAGATGAGGACCGCCGCGCTGGCCGCCGAGGAGGCGGGCTTCGACGGCGTTTGGACCTGGGATCACCTGCAAGGTGGCGGCAACGCCGGCCCAGCGCCTGTGCCCGAATGCTGGACCGTGTTGAGCGCGATCGCCGAAGCGACGAGCCGCGTCGCGATCGGCTCGCTGGTGCTCAACGTCTTCAATCGACACCCGGGCACGCTGGCCAATATGGCCGCGACCCTGCAAGAGGTTTCGGAAGGGCGCCTGCTGCTCGGACTTGGTGCGGGCGGCAGCACGAAGACGCCCTACGCCGCCGAACAGCAGGCGCTGGGCCGGGCGGTGCCGGGCGATGCGGAACGGCGCGCGCATCTGGTCGACGCGATCGCCGTCCTGCGCGCGCTCTGGTCGGGCGCCGGGGAGTTCGAGGGCACGCACTACCGGGTCAGCGGCGCCACGGGCTTCCTGCAACCCGCACAACCTCCGCCGATCATCGTGGGCGGCTTCGGAATGCGGATGGCCGCGCTGGCCGGAGCGCATGGCGACGGTTTCAACGTTCCCGCGCAGGTCCCGTCGCTGCCGGAGCTGGTCGCGGAGGCTCAACGCGCCCACGGGGAGGCCGCGCGCGAGACGGCCTTCGAGCTCTCCGCCTTTACCGGAATGCGCGAAGCCTACTTGCGCTCGGCGACACCCGAACGCACGTATCTCGCCGAGCGCGTCGACCGCCTGATTCTCCTGCTGGAGCCACCCTTTGATCCGGCCGACATCCTCGACGCCGGACGGCTGCTCCACGATTGATCACGAATCGGCCAGGTGGCTTCCCAGAAACGTCCAGATCTCGGCCAACCCCTCCCCGCAGCCGGGGTATTCCTCCACCTGTAGGAAGCCGTGCGGCATGCCGTCGTAGAGATGCAGATCGGTCGCGACGCCTGCCTTTTGCAAGTCCGCCGCGAATGTCAACGTCTGCGCCAGCAGCGGGTCGTCGCTGCCGGCCAAGAGCTGCGTTGGTGGAAAGCCCGCGAGATGCGGGCTGCAAGCTGGGCTGATGCCGGGGTCGCTGGGGGGCGCGTCGCCGTGATACCTCGGTGCGGCGTGCTCCGCGTTTCGCCAGTCGTAGAAGGGCAGCCCCACCGGGATGCGCTCCAGCAGCGCCCAGTCGTAAACCCCGTACAGCAGCGACGCCGCCCGGAACGACGTCACCCCGTCCCGCTCCAGTTGCTTGGCGACCACGGCAGCGGCCAGATTGCCACCCGCGGAGTCGCCGCTGATCGCCATACGTTCGGCGTCTCCGCCGTAGAGCGACGCATGCGCCAATGCCCAGTCGGCGGTAAAGAGACAATCGTCCAATCCTGCCGGGTAGGGCCGCTCTGGCGCCAGCGCATAGTCGACGCTGATCACCAGATAGCCCGCCTCGGCGAAGCGGCAGGTCAGCTTGTGATGGGTGGCGGGCGAACCCACGATCCAGGCGCCGCCATGGATGAAGAGCACCACGGGGTGAGGTCCGTCGCCGTCGGGCAGGTAAATGTCGGCCGTCAGGGCGTCGTCGCTGCCCTCGCGTAACTCCACGTTCCGCTCGACAGGGCGGTCGGGCGCGCCACGGTTGTAGACCGCCGTGGCTGCCTCCCAGAATGCGCGTGCCTGCTGCGGCGGCGCGGTCTCGTCGGCCGGTGGGGGTGGCGGATTAATCAGGAACGCGACCGCGCTCTGCAGTGCGTCGTCGAAGCCGAGTTCGTCCAGATCGGGCTTGGTCACGCGGCCTCCGCGGCGACGACTAGAGCGGTTTTCCCCGCGGCCCTTCGTCGCGCGCAATCCATTCTTGCAGGATCGACTCTTTGGCCGCGTCCCAGGAGGGCGCATACAGCCCGGCCGCGGTTCGCTGCCGCGCCGCCTCGCCCAGCACGATGGCGGCCGCCACCGAGACGTTGAACGACTGGGCCATCCCTTGCATCGGGATCGTCACCGTCTCGTCGGCCGCCTCGATCAGATCATCGCAGCAGCCGCGTTGCTCATTGCCCAGCGCGACGGCGACCGGCTGGGTCCAGTCGACGTCGAGGTATGGCGTCGCTCCCGGGTCGACGTGCGTCGCCAGAAGGCGCAGCCCGCGCGCATGCAGGTCGTCGCGCAACGCCGTCACGTTCTCGAAGCGCCGGAACGTTGTCCACTTGCGCGCGTAGCCGGAGACACCGCGTGAAACGTCCGGGAACTCTTCTTGTGTGTAGAGCAGGTCGATAGCGCCCACGCCGAAGCCGTCCGCTGTTCGCACCACGGCGGAGGCGTTGTGCGCATCGAACACGTTGTCGAGCACGACCTCGAGCCCGAACTGACGACGCTCCAGCACCTCGCGGAATCTGGCCAGACGCCGCTCGCTGATCATCGCTCAGTCGAGCCGAACCTCGTCGCCCACGTGGATCTCGCCTCCCGCCGCGACGGAACAGTAGGCCCCCAAGTGCTGACCGTGATGGTCGATCAGCGTCCGCAACGTGCTCTTGTCGAACTCGAGTCCGGATTGCGACTGCATCGGCATCGCGCAACGCACCGTCGACGTCACGACATCGATCCGCACATCGCCGATGCTCAGCGTCTTCCCCGCCCAGTCCGACTCGACGAACCCGCTCAGCGAGTCGTTCGTCTTCAGCACAAGGTTGGGACGAAAGCGCCGCACATCGAAGTTGGCGTCGGGGTTGAGCCGCTGCGCCTCAGCGAAGGATGCGCTGGTGATGAGGTGCAGCTGGAAGGCGTCGAAGTACGTGCCCGGGAACGAGGCGAAGCCGCGCCCATCGGCGGGCAGTCCGGAGAGATCAGGAAACTCGTCGTCTTCCTCCAGGCCGAGCAGCAGGCGTCCCTCCTTCATCGGATTGTCCGGGAAGAGCTTCGCGCCGGACTTGTAGTGCTCGAGATCCGCCTCGGGATCCGGCCGCGCGGACAGCGTGACCGGCCTGCCGATGGCGGCACTGAGTAGCGACGACGCATCGTCGTCCCCGCTTCCGATCAAAGCACCATCCGGCGTGGTGATCTCCACGGGCGCGGCGCTGTAGCCGTCTGTCGGCGTTCCGAGGTAGCGCGAAGCGAAGCGCAGCAAGCCTGGAATCTTCTTGGCGCCGCGGATCTCCCCCGCTTCGTCGTCGCGCAGGGCGTAGGCGCGGTCGCCGAAGATGCCCAAGTTACCGATCGGCGAGGCGTCGATCGACTCGCCGCCCATCGACTTCACCGGGTAGCGCCATATCTCCGCGATCGTTCCGACGCGCATTGGCTGCCTCTGGTCTTTCCGTCATTCGTCGTCTGTGGTTGGATCGGGCGTTGGGAGGATAGCGGCCCCGCAGTCGGCGCCTACAGCAGGCACTCTTTGCCCGGGGCGATGTTGGGTGGCCGACACCGTAACCTGAGCGCCAGACTCAATCTTGATAAAGATGACCGAATTAGTATCCTTTGCTCATTGAGCGGCTCGGAAGCCTCCTGAGGTGCGTATGGTTTCGGCGGATCCTCCCCAGCGGGACCAGCGCAGGCGCATGCCGCTGCTGCGCGCCCTTGAGTCCGAGGCGATCCACATCATTCGCGAGGTCGCGGCCGAGTTTGAACGGCCGGTGCTGCTCTTTTCCGGCGGCAAGGACTCCGCGATCATCCTGCACCTGGCGGGCAAGGCGTTCTGGCCGGGCAAGATCCCGTTCCCGACGATGCACGTCGACACTGGACATAACTTTTCTGAGGTGATCGAGTATCGGGACCGCATGGTGGAGCAGTACGAGGTGGATCTCGTCGTCGCATCCGTGCAGGCCACCATCGACCAGGGGCGTGTTGTCGAGCAGACGGGGCCACGCGCGTCGCGCAACCAGCTGCAGACGGTGACGCTGCTGGACGCGATCGAGGAGCATCGCTTCGACGCGCTCTTCGGCGGGGCGCGTCGCGACGAAGAGAAGGCCCGCGCCAAGGAGCGCATCTTCTCCTTCCGCGACGACTTCGGGCAGTGGGATCCTAAGGCGCAGCGGCCGGAGTTGTGGAACCTCTACAACGGCCACCACCGCCAGGGCGAGCACCTGCGCGTCTTCCCCATCTCCAACTGGACCGAGCTTGACGTCTGGCAGTACATCGCCGAAGAGCAAATCGAGCTGCCGCCGATCTACTTCGCGCACCAGCGCGAAGTGTTCCTGCGCGACGACATGCTCTACGCCACCGGCCCCTATATGGAGATGCTGCCGAACGAAGAGCCGTTTCAGACCAGCGTGCGCTTCCGCACCGTCGGCGACATGAGTTGCACGGCCGCCGTGGAGTCGACCGCCTCGACGCTGGACACCGTCGTCGCCGAGATCGCGGCGACGCGGATCACGGAGCGGGGCCAGACACGCGCCGACGATCGCGTTTCCGAAGCGGCGATGGAAGACCGCAAGAGAGAGGGCTACTTCTAGCCTGCGCCCTCCGCGCGGACCGCACAGAACGAAAGCACGACGGGCGCTACGGTGACTCCTCAGACCACGCGAGGCCGATCAGCTTGAGCGAACCCGCTTCCAGCCCCCCAGGCGCACCTGCGTTCGACGTGTCCGACGAGGTGCACGCCCTGGGCGAGCGCGAACTGCTGCGTCTGGCTACGGCGGGCTCCGTCGACGACGGCAAGAGCACGCTGATCGGGCGCCTGCTCTACGACTCCCACGGCACCTTCGAGGACCAGCTCGCCGCGATTGAGCTGACCAGCAAGCAGCGCGGCGACGAGTACCTGGACCTGGCGCTGCTGACCGACGGCCTGCGCGCCGAGCGCGAGCAGGGCATCACGATCGATGTCGCCTACCGTTACTTCGCCACATCGAAGCGCAAGTTCATCCTGGCCGATACCCCCGGCCACGTGCAGTACACGCGAAACATGGTCACCGGTGCATCGACGGCGAACCTGGCGCTGATCCTGGTCGATGCGCGGCACGGCGTGCTCGAGCAGACGCGTCGCCATGCCTACATCTCGGCGCTGTTGGGTATCCCCCACTTCGTGCTCTGCGTGAACAAGATGGACCTGGTCGATTTCGACGAGCGGGTCTTCGATGAGGTCGTGGCCGACTTCACGGCCTTCGCCGCCAAGCTGGGGCTGTCCCATGTCGATGCGATCCCCGTGTCG
>CAUYZA010000106.1:0-9348 GCA_963577225.1 Dehalococcoidia bacterium
CCCAGGGGTGCTGATCGGCAAGCATCAGGAAGAGCAAGGCATCGTCAGCAAGATCATGGGCCTGATGGGCGCGCTGCGGTCCTGCAACGTCCCCCGGCTCGCCGTCATCGTCCGTAAGTCGTACGGCCTCGCTTACCTGGCGATGTCCGGCTCCTATGCGCCGAACACGTTTACGTTCGCCTGGCCGTCGGCCCGGATCGGCTTTATGGCGCCGGACTCCGGCGTCCGGGTTGCGTACGGCGGCCAGCTCGCGGAGCAAGGGCTCGACGCTGAGGCGCTCGAGGCTAAGTACGCGGAGATGATCGCTGAATGGGACGACGGCGGTCGGCCCTGGGGCGCTGCGGGCGCGGGCTACATCGATAGCGTGATCGACCCGCGCGACACGCGCTTCACCCTGATCCAGGCGCTGGAAGTAGCGTTGGGGCGCGACTACTAGCCGCCGCCCACGGCGGAAGATCGCCCGCCGCCCGACGGGCGCCCGCGAGTCGCCGTCGTCTGGGCGCTACCCTGCGTCCGGGCCGGGACACACGGCACGACGGGAGAAACCGATGACGGCTGACCGCATCGCCGGCTTGGAACGACGTGCCGCCGCACTGCGCGGGCATATCGTGGCCGTCTCTCGCGCCCAGCCCGCCCACCTTGGCGGATCGATGTCCTGCGCCGATCTCATGGCCGCCCTCTTCTTCGACTTCCTCCGCCTGCCCTGGGCCAGCGAGGGCACTGCCGACCACTTCCTGCTCAGCAAGGGGCACAGCGTCCACGCCTATCACGCCTGTCTGGCCGAGCTCGGCCAAATCCAGCCGGAGGAGATCCCGATGACCGGCAAGCCGGGCAGCCGTCTTGGCGGGCACCCCACCCTGCGAGCCCCCGGCGTGGAAATCGCCACAGGCTCACTGGGCCACGCGCTCTCCATCGGAGTCGGCGTCGCCTTGGGCGAGGCCGCCGACGAAACCGACAGCCGCACCGTCGTCCTGCTCGGCGACGGCGAACTCCAGGAGGGCACGATCTGGGAGGCCGCGATGAGCGCGCCCAGCTTCGGCCTCGATCGGCTGGTCGCCATCGTCGACGTCAACGGCTTCCAGGCCTCCGGTGCCACCGAGTCGATCATGCCGCTCGAGCCGCTGGCCGAGAAATGGCGCGCCTTCGGCTGGAACACCCTCGATATCGACGGCCACGATATGGCCGCCATCGTGGCCGCGCTGGATTCCGTCGCCGAAGCGACCGCGCCCACCGCGATCATCGCCCGCACGGTCAAAGGTAAGGGCGCGCCCGGTATCGAAGGCACACCACGCGCCCACTACATCCGGCTCTCCGAAGAGGAAGCCGCCGCCGCCGAAGCGGCCTTGGAGGCCCAGCGATGACCACCTACAAGGCGCCCCCCTACGCCGAAGCGTTGCTCAAGGCGGCCCGTCGCGACCCCAAGATCGTGCTCGTCTCGCAAGACATGGGCAGCGCGGGCGGATTCGCGACTGAGTTCCCGGGGCGCGCCTTCGATGTCGGGATCTCGGAGCAAAATCTCGTTGGCGTCGCGGCGGGGCTTGCCCACGTCGGCAAGAACCCGTTCGTACTCGCCATGGCCCCGTTCATCACCATGCGCAGCTTCGAACAGATCCGCGACGACTGCGCCTACAACGAGAACGCGGTCAAATTCCTCGCCTTGTTCACCGGACTCGAGGCCGGGGCCTGGGGCGTTACCCACCACGCGCAGGAGGATCTCGCCCTCATGCGCACGATCCCCGGCATGACCGTGATCGCACCCGCCGACGGCCTCGAGGCTGGCCGTGCCGTCGAGGTCGTCGCCTCGCTCGATGGCCCGGCCTACGTCCGCCTCGCCGGCTTCGCTGCCGACATCTCCCCGATCGACGAACTCCCCGCGGACTTCACCATCGGCAAGGCCACCACGTTGCGCGAAGGCGTCGACTGCAGCCTGATCGCCACCGGCAGCCTGGTCCGCACCGCCCTCGCCGCCTCCGCGGCGCTCGCCGTGGACGGAATCGAAGCCGGCGTCATCAACATGCACACGGTCAAACCGCTCGACACGGACGCGGTCGCCCGTGCCGTGAGCGCCAGCGGCCGCATCGTCACGGTTGAGGAGCACTCCATCGTCGGCGGGCTGGGCGCGGCGGTCGCCGAGACGATGGCTGAACTCGGCCAGGGCCGCCTGCGCCGCGTCGGCGTGCCCGATGTCTTCTGCACCGAGGTCGAGCCCTACGCCGAACTCATCGCCCGCTACGGTCTCGACGCCGCCGGCGTCGGGCGCGCCGCGCGCGAGCTCATCGCGGCCGGTTAGGCGCGTTCCTCGATTAGAGCGATTGCGCGGTTGGGGCACCGGCGGCGATCCGAGCGGACTCGCTCCACACCCCCTTCAGCGATGAACTAGACTGCGCGACCACCTTCTGGAGGTGATCCACATGCTGTTCCACGTGACATTCCGCTACAAGACCGGCGCTACGCACGACGATCAGAAGGTCGCGCTGAAACTCTTCGAGAATTGGCAGCCCCCGCCGGGATAGAGATCACTTCGTTCGTGTTCGGGGCCGACTCGACCGGCTTCGCGTTGATCGAGGCAGAGTCGGCGGAAGCGCTCATGGAAGACACCGCTGTTTGGGCGGGTGTGCTGCTGAATGACGACGTCATCCCGGTCGTTCCGGTCGAAACGGTTGTCGAGATATTCCAGAAGGCGATCGCCTACCGCGAGGCCACTCTCTAGGGCTGACGCAGACCCAAGGACACGGCCCGCTGCTCAATCCCGATCAGGGCGGGGCGATGGTGCCACGCTGAGCCCGCCCGTGTGGGCGATCCCGCACAGCGACCGGCGCCCGCGAGCCCGGCGCTTTGCACGGCGATCCGGGCTGTATCGTGATCCGAGCGTTCGCTGCGCGAGGCTCATCGCCGCCGGCCACGCCACAAGGAGATGCTCATGATCACACGCTTTTCGTCGCTCTATGCGGGACACGTCGACCTGGACGAGATGGGGCAGGACGCGCCGCCCGTCAACGAGCGGCGGCACTCCAACGAGCACCTCGTGACGGTCTTCTCGAAGGCAGAGGCGATGGCCCTCTGCATGGACCAGAACGGCTACGACACGCTCTGGATGGCGGAACACCACTTCCAGCACGAGGGCTACGAATGTATCCCCAACCTGTTGATGTTGGGGATACACCTCACCCACCTAACCGAACGCCTGAAGATCGGATGCGGCTTCAATGTCGCGCCGATGTGGCACCCGCTGCGTCTGGCCGAAGACTTCGCCACCGCCGACATTCTGACCGACGGACGAATCGTGTTCGGGCTCGGCCGCGGCTATCACACCCGCGAGGTCGAGAGCCTGGGCGGGCCGATGCTGGACCAAGACGAAAACCGCGACTACTTCGAAGAGCAAACGGAGATCATCTTCAAGGCGTTCGAGAGCGAGTCGTTCTCACACCACGGCAAGCACTACGACCTGCCACCGCGCGTTCCCTACCGCGGCTATGAGCTGGAGGAGTTGACGCTGGTTCCGCGGCCCACGCATCCGGTCGAGACCTGGCAGCCGATCGTCAGCGGCTCGCAGCGCGGCCTCGACTTCATGGTCAAACACGGGATCAAAGGTGTAGTGGGCGGCGGGTCGGCGTTGATGTCGGAGGGGCCGATGGTCGGCTACCGCGACGCGCTTGCGCGTGCGGGTATCGAGGCCGAACTCGGCACGGGGCTCGCCGTGGGGGTCAACTTCCACATCGCCGACAGCAAGGAACAGGCGATCAAGGAAGCGACCCCGTTCTACGAGGAGCACATCAAGATGTTCGCCCCGCTCGGCTTCTTCCGCGGCCTGAGCGACGAGCAACTGGATGTGGTCGCGCAGCGCGGCGGCTGGGCCGAGGCAGGCATTCCCACCCTGAACGAGGCCTGCGAAAGCCGGAGCTGGTATTGCGGCCCGCCAGAGGGCTTCATCGAGTACCTGCACGAACTCGACGAAGCGGCGCCGGGGATCGAAATGGTCAACGTCCAAGCAAGCATGGGCACGCCGCAAAAGGTGATCATCGAGCAGCTGGAGTGGTTCGCGAAGGCGGTCATGCCGGAATTCCAGCCCGCGAGCACGCAAACTGCAGCACGCTGACTGCCTAATCGAGTTCCGGCGCACGAACCACGAGACGGGAGAGTTGCCGTGCCAGAGCCACTCGAAGGGATCAAGGTCGTTGAACTGGCGCGAGCGCTGCAGGGACCGGTCGCCGGTCAGTACCTGGCGGACATGGGCGCGGACGTGATCAAGGTCGAGCCGGCGTTGGGCGACCCGAATCGCCAGGTGCGCGAGGCCGGTGACAAATTCGCGCGGGGCGGATTCGGGACACAGTTCGTCAGCGCGAACCGCGGCAAACGCTCCCTCTGGTTGGACTTGCGTCTGGACGCATCGCTCGAGATCGTGCGCCGGCTCGTCGATCGCGCCGACGTCTTCCTCAGCAACTACCTCGAACCCTCACTTCGCGCGATGGCGCTGGGCTACGAGGAGCTGAGCGAGCGCAATGGGGACATCGTCTACGCCTTGGTCAACGGCTACGGACCGCTTGGCCCGGATGCGGCGAAGCGCATGCTCGACGGCTCCGCGGCGGCCCGAGGCGGTCTGTACAGCGTGACGGGGCCGCGCGACGAAGGCCCGATGATGCCCGGCTCGACGATCGCCGACACTGCCGGGGCGATGCAGTTAGCGCTGGGCATCACAACCGCGCTCGCCGCGCGCGCGTTGCATGGCGGCGCGCAGCGCGTTGACACTTCCGGGCTCGGTGCGCAGCTCTGGCTCCAAATGTGGGAATTGGACGCGGTCTCCCTGACCGGCGAGCCGCTCACTCGAGACGGCGCCCACAGCGGCCATATCGCTGGAACCTACGGGCTCTACGAGACGTCCGACGGCGCCGTCATGATCGCGTTCTTCGCGGACGACCCGACCTGGGTCGCATTCTGTGAGTTCGCTGGCCTGACTGAGCTGATCCTCGACGAACGCTTCGACACGGCGGCCAAGCGCGCGGGCAGGGACCCTGACGATCCGCAAGGCGTGAAAGCGAACGAGATACGGTCCTATCTGGAGCGAGCGTTCCTGGCGAAGACCACCGTCGAGTGGTCCGAGTTCCTCGCCGGGCTGCCGCGGCTCGTGTGGGACGTCGTGCAGAACTACGACCAGGTCCTGTCCGACGAGCAGGCTTTGGCCAATGGGTACTTCGTCGAACAGGAGATCCCCACCATCGGCGAGCGCCGGCTCGTAGGGAACGTCGTTCGGATCAATAGCGAGCCCGGCGCCGCGAAGCCCCCGCCCCCATCGTTGGGGCAACACAACGAGGAAATCCTGACTTCGCTCGGCTACGAGCCGTCAGCGATCGGGGAGATCACCGACGCCGCCCACTCAGCGATGTTGCAACGGCTCGACGCCTGAGCGAGGCTAGCCGCCGCTCCTCTGGGGGCTGCGCAGACCCCACTAGAGACCTAGCATCACGGGTCCGCGCAGCGCACGCCGGCGAAACATCAATCGAGGAGAAAACCATGCCCGCAGTGCTGGAACTGACGACGGATGAACTGCTGACCACGACTCGCGCGGTTCGCAAACGGATCGACTTCGATCGACCGGTCGAGCTGGACTTGCTGAAGGAATGCCTCTCGATCGGTCTACAGGCGCCCAGCGGATCCAACGCGCAGAACTGGCACTTCGCGGTCGTCCAAGATGCGAACAAGGTGGAAAAGATCGGCCGTTTGTATCAGGAGGTCTGGGCCTGGTACCGCGATCAGCCGTTCTCGGCGCACGCGCTGGCCGCTGCAGCGCCCGAATCTGAGAAGAAGGTGATGAACGCCGTCGTCGAGTCGGCCGAACACCTGGCCCAGAACATGCACCGCGTGCCCGCCATGGTGATCCCCTGCGTCAACGGTCGGCCCGACCAAAGCCCGCCGGAGGCATCCCTACTGGCCTAGACCGGCTCGCTCGGCTCGCTCTTCCCCAGCGTCTGGAGCTTCATGTTGGCGGCGCGCTCGCGCGGGCTGGGCACATGCTGGACCTCGCTTCACCTGCAGAAGGAACGCGAAGTAGCGGAGATCCTGGATATCCCCTTCGAGAGCGTGACGCAGACGGCGCTGATCTCGGTGGGCCACACGATCGGCGACAAGTTCCGCGCCACCACGCGGCGTCCGCTGGACGGTGTGCTCCACGTCGACGGCTGGTAGAGCGGGGCTCGCCGGGCGCTAGGGCAGACCCATCATCTCGGTAGTCGACTGCAGCGCGACGGTGCCGCTCGGATCGACCCATTGCTGCATGCCATCCGGCTCGATGGTCTCGCGGTACTTCAACCAGCCTGTCTCGTCGGGGAAGTACAGCTCGGCCATCCCAGCATACGGCTCGCTCTCGGGGTCGATGCTGTGGCTGATCACGTAGCGGAATCCACCCACCTGCTCCATCGTCTGCTGGACGTTGGGCAGGTGCACGCCAAGCCAGTGCTCGAAGAACGAAGCGAAGTCCGCCCCCTCGTTCGCCTTCACCAAGTAAGTCAGCTTCAAGAAGCCCGAGCGGGTGCAGGGATAGGGCTCATTCAAAGTCAGGGGCTCCGCGACGAGCTGGTCTGATCCGTCGATCACGACGTACTCGGTCGTCGCCCAGGGCACGTACGGCTCGGCCCTCTCCTGGAACGAATCCGTCGGCGTGGTGCCGTGAGCCTCCTTTGGACTCGGCGTCGCCTTGTCCCACCACAGCTGTGCGACGCCGTCCCAGGGATGCTCGCCATCCGCGTTCGCGTCGAACAGCGTGGCGATGTAGCGGCGGGCATGCGGCTTGCCGGCGGCCTCTTGATCGTGCTGCCCCTGGATCACGCCCGGCATATGGTTCGCAAACCAGTGGGCGACGAGCTCCTCCCGGGACGTGGTTGATCGGCGCTTGATCAAATACTGCATCTTGGCACCGGGAACGGCTTCCACCATCGCTGCGGTCTCAGAAGGTGTCATCAGGTCATCTCATCAGTCTGTTGCAAAGGGGCCGCGAGGCTATCGGAGCCGTCGCTTGGATGCGAGAGCTAGGGCTAGCCCAACTTTTCCGCCAACGCCGCATAGGTGTCGAGCAGCGGCAATACCTCGTCCGCCGGCGCGGGCGGCAGCATGAAGATCAGGCGCTGGAACCCCAACTCGATCGCCGCGCTGCAGTTCGCCTCGTCGTTTTGCGCACCAAAGAGGGAGAGTTGGAGTTCGTTGAAGTCACGCTCCGCGCGGTCGCAGGCGGCCCGCAGCGACTCCAATCCCTCGCGCAGATCGACGCGGCCGTTTCGCGGCAGCCAGCCGTCGCAGTATTCCGCGATGCGGTCATAGGCCCACTTCGACTCCGCCCCCATCAGCACCGGCGGACCGCCCGGTGTGACCGGCTTGGGATAGGACCAGCTCCGCTCGAAGTCGATGAAGTCGCCGTGGAACTCCGCCTCTTCCTCATTCCAGAGCTCACGCCAGGCCAGGACGCACTCCCGCGTCACCTTCCAACGGTCCTTGAACGCGACGCCGTGATGTTCGAGTTCCTCGGCGTTCCAGCCGCCGCCAATCCCGATCACGACACGCCCTCCCGACGCCATGTCCAGCGACGCGATCTGCTTCGCTTTGACGATCGGATCGTGCTCCGGGACCAGCAGAATCCCGGTGCCAACCTTGATCCGCTCCGTCACCGCCGCCGCGGTTGCCAGCGCCACGAGCGGATCGTGGAGGTGCCAGTACTCCTGTGGCAGATCGCCGCCGCCGGGCCGAGCCGTGCGGCGGCTGGTCGGAATGTGCGTGTGCTCTGGAAAGAAGAGCGACTCGAACCCGCGCGCCTCGACTTCGATCGCCAGCTCCTTGGGCTGGATCGCATAGTCGGTGGCGAACATGAAAACGCCAAAGTCGGTCATCGGTCACCTCTCCGGAACGCCGTACATCCAGTGGTTCGGGGCAGGATACTGCCGTCGCGTCGCGTATGCTGCCGTCGTGGATCTCGAATCCGTCGATGAGGTACTCCGTACAACGCGCTCGGTCCGGCGTCGCCTGGACTTCGAGCGCCCGATTCCTCCCGAAGTGTTGGAGGAGTGCATCGAGATCGCGACCCAGGCGCCCACGGGCCGCAACGCCGAGAACTGGCGCTTTCTGATCGTGACGGACGTGGAGAAGAAGGCGGCGATTGGGGACCTCTATCGACGAGCGCTGGCTCGCTTGGTCGACTCGCGCCGTCTCGAGGCCAAAACCACACAACAAGCGCTTGCCGACCGGATGCACGAAATGCCGGCTTTGATCCTCGTCTGCGCCATCGGGCGCCCATCGGCCGAGATATCGGGACAGGTGGGGTTCTACGGCTCGATCCTGCCGGCCGCCTGGTCGTTGATGCTGGCACTGCGCTCCCGCGGATTGGGCACCACCTGGACCTCACTCCACACACTGTTCGCACCGGAGGCGGCGGAGCTGCTGAGTATCCCCGACGACGTGACCCAGACCGTGCTCCTGCCGGTCGGCTACATGAAAGACGCGGTGCTGCGACCCGCCAAACGGCGGCCGCCCCATGAGGTCACGTACTGGAACGCCTGGGAGGCACGGCGCGACGAGTCGAGCTAGCGAGGATCCGTTCCGCCGTAGACGGAGGGGCGGCGTCGGCCCGGTCATGGTTCGGCCTGGGATTCGTCCTGATTCAATGGTGCGTCAGAGCGGGCTGTCTTCCACCGGGCATCCGTTTTGGCGATCCGGACGTTGTGTATGCAGCGGCCCGTACGCGCGTGGTGGGATCAGGGTGTCCGGGGACTAAAGCGCGGGTCAGTTGTGCGGGGGAAATGATCCTTTCAGGACTCTCCGGGCTCTCGAGACGACGGCTGGCGATCTTTGGCCTGGCGATGGCGTCGGTGCTATTCGTGGCCTGTGCTGTGATGGGGGTGGTGACGACGACGGGGTCGAGGCGCTCAGCGATGAGGAGTTCGGCGGAGCGCGCGCGGCACTGGCGAGCGAGGGAGTGACGTCGGACGCGGACGACGACATCCATTACTTCTCCGACATCCAGTCGGCACTCGACCTGTTCGGCGCGCGGGAGGCGGCAGCGGCGCAGGAGTCGCTGGAAGCAGGCGACGAGCGGTCGCAGTTCTTCGCCTCGCTGACCAACGCCGGGGCCGGCGTGGCGTTCGTCGATTCGCTGGAGGCGTTGCAGGAGATCGTGCCGTCGGAGGGGTATGAGAACGACCATGCGCGGCTTATACAACTCTATGAAGAGCTGACTCGAGCCGATGCGCGATTCGGCGAGGCGGCCGAGGCGCAGGACCTCAGCGGCGTAATCACGGGCAACTTGCGCTTGGCGCGCGCGGGCCAGCTTGCGGCGCTCGACCTGTCGCCAAATACCTGCACGTTGGTCTC
>CAUYZA010000107.1:0-9309 GCA_963577225.1 Dehalococcoidia bacterium
GCGAGGTCCTTTCGATCGCGTCGGCCAGTGGTGGCCAGCATCAGGACGCGGGCGCCAAGATGGTGCACGCGGCGCCCAACACAACGTCAGTGATCAACAGCAAGAGCCTGGCGATCGACGGCGGTCGCACCTCTTACCGTGGTCTGGTCAAGATCTACGAGGGCGCCGAAGGCTGCAAGTCCAACGTGCGCTGCGACGCGCTGATGCTGGACGACAAGTCGCGCTCCGACACCTACCCCACCATGGAGATCGACGAGAAGCATGTGGACATCACCCATGAGGCGACCGTCTCCAAGGTCGGCGAGGAGCAGCTCTTCTACCTCATGTCGCGCGGCCTGACCGAGGACGAGTCGACCAAGCTGATCGTCAACGGCTTCATCGAGCCCATCATCAAGCAGTTGCCGATGGAGTACGCGGTTGAGATGAACCGGCTGGTCGAACTGCAAATGGAAGGCTCGATCGGCTAGGGTTCCCGCCGCGCTGGTCGCACAGATCTTGAGGGTGAATAAATCGTGAGCGACACGACTGTCGCCGGGACTGAGCTGACGCTGCCAACGGCCGAGTGGGTCGAGGCCGTCTCCGCGCAGTATGACGAGCCGGTCTGGCTGCGCGACGCCCGCCTGGCGGCACTGCAGCAGTACAACGCGCTCTCCTGGCCCTCCGGGCAGGAAGAGACCTGGCGTCGCACGCCGCTGGAGGGGCTGCCGCTGGAGAGCTGGCGGATGGCCATGGTCGGCGGCCTACCGGCCGTCGCCGCGGGGCTCATCGGCAGCGAGCGCGCTGGCCTGCTCAGCCACCACGACAAGGGAGCAAGCGAGCTGGCCGAAAAAGCGGCGAAGCGTGGGGTGATTTTCGCCCCACTGTCGCAGGCCGCTCGCGAGCACGAAGCACTCGTGCGCACCCATCTCGGCAGCCTGGTCAACCCGGACCTCGCCGCCGTCGGGCACGCCCGGCTCGTGGCGCTCAGCGCGGCACTCTGGACGCAGGGACTGTTCTGCTACGTGCCCAAGGACGTGGCCATCGAGCAGCCGCTCTACCACCTCATGACAAAGACGGGCGAGGCGGCCGGGCTCTTCACGCACACGTTGATCGTCGCCGAGGCGGGCTCACAGTGCACTTTGGTAGAGGTCGGCGCGTCGGACCCGATTCCGGGGGCGGACGAGGCCAGTCTGGTCCAGCGTACGATCGAGGTGGTGGCGGGTGACGGCAGCCGCGTCGACCTGATGCAGGTCAATCGCTGGGGCGACGACGTGGTCGCCTTCGCCTCCGCCGGCGGCAAGCTCGGCCGGGGCAGCCAGGCGACCTGGGGCTCCGCCGTCTTCGGCGGGCGGCTGCACAAGGAACAGGTCAGCTTCGAGATCGGCTCCGACGGTAGTCACTTCGACCTGCTGGGCGTCTTCGTCGGCACCGGCTCGCAACACATCGAACACATCACCCACCAACTGCATGATACCGAAGGCGGCAGCAGCGAGCTGATCATCAAGGGCGCCCTCGACGGGGACTCGCGAGCGGTCCAGTACGGCACGATTCACATCACGCCCGCGGGGCAGCGCACGGCGGCGCAACAGACGATGCGCAACTTGCTGCTGAGCGACGGCGCCAGCGCCGACCCAATCCCAATCCTGGAAATCGAAGCCGACGACGTCAAGTGCGCCCACGCCGCCGCCGTCGGCCCGGTTGATCCTGAGCAGCGCTTCTATCTCGAGTCGCGTGGGATCGACCCAGCCAGTGCAGAAAGACTGATCGTGCAAGGTTTCCTGACGGCGGCGGTCGACCGGCTGCCGGACGCACACACGCGCGAGGTGATCACGGACTTGGTGAACCGGCACCTGGGCGGTGGTGCATGACGACCTACGCAAGCGCGGGCCGATCAAGCGAGATCCCCGAGGGCGAGGCGCGCGTCGTCGAGATCGACGGCAAGAGCGTGGCCATTTGTCACGTCGCTGGAGACGGATTTTTCGCGCTCGAGAACCGCTGCTCCCATGACGACGGCCCACTCGGCGAGGGCACCCTAGTCGACGACCGCATCGAGTGTCCGCGCCACGGCGCGCTGTTCGACGTGCGCAACGGCGACGCAAAAACACTGCCCGCCGTGCGCGGCGTCAAAAGCTACCAAGTCCGCGTCGACGGCGACGAGATCCAAGTCGGCCTTGACTGAGGCGAAAGGCCTGACGCGATGGTCCAATTGACCAGCCCCCTGGCAATCGACGAGATTCGTGCCGACTTTCCGATTCTCAAGCGCGAGGTCCACGGGCGCCCGCTGATCTACCTCGACAACGCGGCCACGAGTCAAACGCCGCAATCAGTCATTGACGCGCTGACCCACTACTACTCCACGATGAACGCCAACATTC
Source organism: Dehalococcoidia bacterium (assembly GCA_963577225.1). Lineage (GTDB taxonomy): Bacteria > Chloroflexota > Dehalococcoidia > Bin125 > Bin125 > JAPUIR01. Next base: position 2,355 of record CAUYZA010000107.1, read on the forward strand.
ATCGTGGGCTGCACACCTTGGCCGAGGAAGCCACGGCGACCTACGAGGCGGTGCGAGAGCAAACCGCCAGCTTCATCAACGCGTCCAGCAGCAAAGAGGTGATCTTCACCCGCAACACCACCGAGTCGCTCAACCTGCTCGCCTACAGCCTGGGCCGGCGCTTGAATCCCGACGACGAAATCGTCCTGACCGACATGGAGCACCATTCCAATCTGGTGCCTTGGCAGTTCTTGGCACAGCGGCAGGGCGTGAAGCTCGTCTTCCTCGATTTCGACGAAGAGGGCAAGCTCTCGCTCGACCAGGCCAACGAGCTGATCGGCCAGCGCACCCGCATCGTCTCGATCGTGCATCAGTCGAACGTGCTGGGCACGATCAACCCCGTCTCCGAGATCGCGGAGATGGCGCGCGCCGTTGGCGCGACGATGATCGTCGACGGCGCGCAGAGCGTGCCCCACATGCCAACGGACGTGCAGGCGCTCGGCGCCGATTACCTCGCCTTCTCGGCTCACAAGATGCTCGGACCCACCGGCGTCGGCGTGCTCTGGGGCCGGCAGGAACTGCTCGAGGATCTCGATCCCTTCCTAGGCGGCGGCGAGATGATCAGCGTCGTCACGCGCGAGGAGTCGAGTTGGGCGCCGCTACCGCACAAGTTCGAGGCCGGCACCCCCAACATCGACTCCGTGATCGCCTTCGGCCCGGCGCTGACCTATCTCAGCCTGCTCGGCATGCGCAACGTGCAGGAGCACTCGCGCGACCTGACCGCCTACGCCATGGAACGGCTCAACGGGATCGAAGGTGTCCGGATCTACGGGCCGCCCGATCCCGAGGAGCACGGTGCCGTTTGCGCCTTCAACTTCCTCGACATCCACCCGCACGACATCAGCACGATCGTCGATAAGTACGGCATCGCGATTCGCGCCGGCCACCACTGCGCCCAGCCCCTGCATCGCTGCCTCTCGACACCGGCCACCGCACGCGCCTCGTTCTACGTCTACAACCAACGTGAAGAGATCGACGCGCTGATCGACGCGCTGGGCGAGGCGGCCAAGGTCTTCGGACACGGAACAGACGGCCCATGAGCCTCGAAGCCCGGAACCCCGTCGACTTCGACGACCTCTACCGCGATCTCATCCTGGACCACTACCGCCGCCCGCGGCACAAGGGTGCGCTGGAGACGGCGACGGTAGCCGCGGAGGGACTGAACCCGTCCTGCGGCGACGAGATCCGGGTCGAGCTGCAAGTCGAAGACAGCAAGCTTGTCAACATCGCGTTCAGCGGCATGGGCTGTTCGATCAGCCAGGCCTCGGCGTCGATGATGGCCGGCGAATCGGAAGAGCGGCCGCTGGCCGAGATCGACCAGCTCTCGCGTGACGTGCAAGAGATGCTGACGCATGAGGAGTTCGATCTGGACGCCGTGGAGATCGGCGACTTGGAGTCGCTGCAGGGCGTGGCCAAGTTCCCCGTGCGGATCAAGTGCGCACTGCTGGCCTGGAAAGTGCTGGACATGGCGCTGGCCGAAGCGCGCGGCGAAACCGCCGTAGCCGGCGACTCCGACATCCCAATCCGTATCGCATCGACCAGCTGACCAACGCCGGAAGGAGCCACCATGCCGACGACAGACGACGTCCGGGAAACGCTGAAGACGGTCTTTGACCCCGAGATCGGGATCAACATTGTCGACCTCGGGCTAATCTACGACGTCAATGAGCTCGACGAGCCCGGCGGCTTCCGCGTCACCTTCACGCTGACGACACCGGCTTGCCCGGTTGGCCCCATGATCCAGGCGCAGATCCAAGAGGCTGTCCAGAACATGGACGGCGTCGACGAGGTGGAGACCGAGATTGTCTTCAGCCCACCCTGGGACCCGAGCGAGATGGCGTCAGACGAGGCCAAGTTTGAGCTGGGGATCTTCTAGCGCGGTGCCACGCGTTTGCCGCCCCACTCCGCAGCAGGGATGATCTCCTGACGACCGGAGGACGGCCATGGCCATCCCGGACCTGAATCGCATCCGCGCGGCCGAAGCCGAATGGCGCGCAACGTACAACACCGCGCGCGAGCGCAACGGCGAGCGCCTGGAGTCGTTCACGACGTCCAGCGTCGAGGTCGACGCGCTCTACACGCCTTTGTCTGCAGGGCAGAACGAAAACGACGGACCTGGCGGCGGCGGCGATCTCGCCGGCGCGTTCTTGGATCGTGTCGGGTTCCCAGGGCAGTACCCCTACACGCGCGGCGTGCAACCCACGATGTATCGCGGCCGCCTCTGGACGATGCGCCAGTACGCCGGTTTCGGCACGCCGGAGGAGACGAACCGCAAGTTCCACACGTTGCTGGAGTTAGGCCAGACCGGGCTCAGCATCGCCTTCGACCTGCCCACGCAGCTCGGCTACGACAGCGACGACCCGCTGGCCAGCGACGAGGTGGGCCAGGTGGGCGTCGCGATCGATTCGCTGGCCGACTTCGAGACGGTCTTCGACGGGATTCCGCTGGACGAGATCAGTACGTCGATGACGATCAACGCGCCGGCGGCACTTCTGCTGGCAATGTACGTCGCAGTCGGCGAGAAGCAGGGAGTCGCGCGGGAGGCGTTGCGCGGCACGGTCCAGAACGACGTACTCAAGGAGTACGTGGCGCGGGGGACCTACATCTTCCCGCCCGGTCCGTCGCTGCGGCTGGCGGCCGACGTGATGGAATTCTGCGCCCATGAGGCGCCCAAGTTCAACGCCATCTCCGTCTCCGGCTATCACATCCGCGACGCCGGCAGCACCGCCGCGCAGGAGATCGGCTTCACGCTGGCCAACGCAATGGCTTACGTCGACGCGGCCAGCGCGCGCGGCCTCGCCGTCGACGACTTCGCCGGCGGCATCTCCTGGATCTTCAACACGCACAACACCTTCTTCGAGGAGATCGCCAAATTCCGCGCCCTGCGTCGCATGTGGGCGCGACTAATGCGCGAGCACTACGGCGCGACGAATCCGCGCTCCTGGACGCTGCGCACGCATACGCAGACCGGCGGCAGCACGCTGACCGCGCAGCAGCCGGAAAACAACATCGCGCGCACGGCGATTCAGGGGCTGGCAGGGGTGCTGGGCGGCGTGCAGAGCATGGCGCTCTCCTGCTACGACGAGGCCCTCGCCCTGCCGACCGACGCCGCTCAGCGCACCGCGCTGCGCACGCAGCAGATCATCGCGCACGAGACGGGCGCGGCGGACACGATCGACCCGCTGGCGGGTTCCTACTTCGTGGAGCGACTGACCGACGAACTGGAGCGCGAAGCAACCCAGATCATGGACCGGGTACACGACCTGGGCGGCGCCGTCGCCTCGATCGAGACGGGCTACATGCAAACCGAGATTGCCGAGGCGGCGGCACGCTACCAGCGCGAGATCGACGCCGGGGACCGCGTCGTGGTTGGCGTCAACGCGTTCACCGAGGGCAACGACGAAGACGCGACGCCAATCTTTCGCGTCGACCCGGCGCTGTCCAAGGCACAGCAGAAGCGGCTGGCGAGCTTCCGGGCGTCGCGGGATGAATCCGCGTCGACGGCGGCGCTGGAGCGGCTGCGCGAGGCGGCAAGCGTCGAGACGAACCTGATGGAGCCGCTGATCGACGCCGTCCAGGCTTACGCGACGGTGGGAGAGATCTGCACGGTGCTGCGCGACGAGTTCGGCGAGTACACGCCCCCGACCGTGATCTGAGCCTCAGACAGCTCGGGGAACGGCTCGTCGATGGTGATTGCCAGCTGCCCCGCTAGAGCGGCGTAGATCGAGCAGGGACTCTCTCAAGTCACGACATCGATCACATTGAAGACGAGTACTGATATGCAGTGAATGCAATCTCCGTCCGACCGGATCTATCGAGGCACCCGCGTGCCGTGGCGCTTACTCTCCTTCCGTCGATCGCCGTCCTGGCCATCGCGTACGGCGGCGGCAACGAGGACATCTCGCAAGCGGCGTTCTGGGAACCATTCCGAGCCGGCGGCGGGCTTGAGGCCGAGGGTTACGCGACGCTCAGCGACATGGCCGAGTCGGCCGATCTGGTCGCGCGGGGGCGATTCGTGGCCTTCGAGGACAGTCGCGAAGTGACCGGCGACGTGCGCCAAGACGTGGTGACCTATGGCGCAACTACGTTCGTACTCGACGAAGTGATCCGTGGCCGAGCCGGCGGCGATCGACTCGTGGTGGAGTTCATCATCAACGAACGTCCGGATCGGGTTGCGGAGTTCATCGCGACGCAAGCGGCGAACCTGCCTGAGGGGGAGATCATCGTCTTCCTGCGCGCGAAGCGCGGCCGCGGCGAATCGGGCCTGTATCGGCTCGTCAACAGTGTGGGCCTCTGGACGACGGTGAACGACCGAGTCCAGGCGCCACTGGCCGAGATCCTGTCGGACGGCATCTTGCCCTATGCGGATGAACTTGCGTCCATCCAGCAGTTGGATGAGCTAGCTGCCCACGTCAGCGGGGGCTAACCGCCGCCAGTCGAATCGAGCCGGCCTGGGCTCTCGTCAGGCGCTGAGTGCGTTCAAGGCCTCGACTGTGAGGGCTGAGGACTCCGGGCCGTCGGCCAGCTGCCCTGCCAGCGCCGCGTAGATCGAGCGAGCGATCGGTTCGACGGCGGTCACGCCGCTCGCGAAATCGGGTTGGCCCGACATCATCACGACGATCGCGTAGCGCGGATGAGCCTCAGCGTCGCGCACGATGCCGGCGCTGTGCACACGCCAGCCGATCTCGACGGGGTACCACCCGTTCTTGAGCAGCACGCTCCAGCCCGGCAGTGCGTCAGGCAGCCCGGCGCTCAAGCCCCAGCGCTGATCGGGCGCGACCGCGTCCAGCAGGGCGAACATCTGCGCCCGCACGAGCGGGTCAACGCCGTCGGCCGTGGCCAGCATCGTGAAAAGATCGAGCACGTCGGCAGCACTGCCGGCGAACTCGCCCCAGTCCGGCAGGAAGTAGAAGCGAGCCAGGTCCGGCAGCCCCACGGACCTGAGGTAGTCCAGGAAGATCGGCTCGCCGCCGATCGCGTCCAACACCATCAGCGTGCCCCAGTTGTCGCTGTTGATGATCATCTGACGCAGCCAATACTGCGTCTCCCACTCGAAGCGCGCGGTGGCACGCTGCTGTTCGAGTGCAGCCAACGCGATCGAGACGTTGGTCAGGCTGGCCAGGACGTGGCGTTCATCGGGCCGGTAGCTGTGCGTGCGGCCGGCGGCCAGGTCGCGGACCAGCACGCTGACGCTGCCGGGTCGCACCCGAGCGAACACTTCAGCGGCGGGCGAGAGTTGGGCCAACGGCTGCTCCGGAGACAGGAGGGCCCCATCGGTGGGCGCGATCTCGACAGGCGACGGGTTCGGTTCCGGGCTCGCGATCGGCTCTTGAGCGAGAAGGATCTCGCGCAGGAGATCGGCGGCGGCAGCCCAGGCACTGCGTGCCGTCAGGCTGAGCTGGGGCGGCTCGTCGACGAGCTGCGCGGGCACATCGTCCGCCTCGACCGCAGGGGGCTGACGCACGACGGCGGCCGCGGCCAGGCGCGCATCGTCGTTCTGGGCCGAGGAATAGCCCACGAGCGCGGCGATTACGACCGTCAGGAATGTCGCACCAGCAAGCCGGCGGCGGGTCCACATACGGGACTCCGGTCACGCGCCACCGCAACCATCGTACCAGTGATGGCGGCTGTCTTCGACTCAACAACGAACCAACTATGAATCCGGTGTGCCCTCGACCGCCGCGCGCGGCGCCGGATCGGACAGACCGGCGGCGGTCTCCGGCGCCAGCTCCGGCTCGGGGATGACCGGGCGGGGCAAGCGTGAGGCAACCCAGAACAGCACGAACGAGGCCCCGATCGCGGCGGAGAACATGACCAGGGCCCAGTCGTACGAGCCGGTCGCGTCGAAGATGGCGCCCGCGATCGTCGGGCTCAGGATCTGGCCCGTCGTTTCGACCACCGCGACCACCCCGAGGATGCTGGCGAAGTGCGCGACGCCGAACGATCGCGTCAGCAGCAACGGTTCGATCATGGGACCGCCGCCGGATCCCACGATCCAGAAGCCGATGAAGATCGCCAGCCCGGCCACGGAGCCGCCCGAGATCAGCAGAGTGAGCATGGACAGGCCCAGGAAGACGGCCAGCACCATGGACGCCGCCTCAATACTGGGAATGCGATCGGCGAAGTAGCCGAAAGCGAGCCGGCTGAAGATCCCACCCCCGGCGGCGATCGAGACCAAACCCGCAGCCCAACCGGGTGACACGCCGACCGATTCGTAGAACGGGATGGCGTGCACCATCCAGCCAAACATGCCATAGAAGAATGTCATCAGCGCCAGCGCGACCGCCCAGAAGAGCGGCGTTCGAATCGCGTCGTGCACCGTCACACCCGATATCACACCGGCGCGGGCGGCGTGGGTGCGGGGCACCTCGTCACCGTCGACGTAGGTACCGACATCAGCGGGGTGGTCGCGCACCAACAGCAGGCTGAGCGGCACGAAGACAGCCGTGATCACGATGCCGGCAAAGATGAACGAGCCGTCCCAATCGACGGCGTCGATCACCAAGCGCATGATCGGCACGACCACGAAGCCGCCCAAGGAGAAGCCCGTCGCCAGGATGCCGACTGCGATGCCACGGCGTCGGTCAAACCAGCGTGTGACCAGCGCCTGGAAGGGGATGAAGAACATCAGCTGGCGGAAGACGGCGTTGATCGCCTGGAAAACGAACCAGTGCCAGAGCGTGTCGGTGACGGCCAGCAGCAGGTAGCTGGCGGCGGTGAGGACTGCGCCAACGAGGATCACGCGGCGCGGGCCATAGCGGTCGATCCAGCGGCCCACGAGGGGCGCCGCCAGTCCGCTCATGAGCAATCCGACCGAGAATCCGCCCGCGATCTCGGCACGCGACCAGCCGAACTGATCTTCCAGCGGACCGACGTAGAGGCCGAAGGCCCAAAAACTGACGCCGCTGCCGATCGC
>CAUYZA010000108.1:0-9235 GCA_963577225.1 Dehalococcoidia bacterium
CCGGCTACTACGGCAGCATCGCGGTCTTGATGGCGTTGCATCACCGCGCCCGTACCGGGCAGGGCCAGCATGTCGACATGGCACAGATCGAGACGGGCATGGTGCTCTGCGGCGTGCCGATGCTGGATTACCAGGTCAACGGCCGCGCATACGAGCGCGTCGGCAACCGCTCGCGTTATCCTGCCATCGCGCCCCACAACACCTACCGCTGTGAGGGCGACGACCGCTGGATCGCGATCGTCGCCGAGACGCAGGAGCAGTGGACCACCCTCTGCGACGTCCTCGGTCTGGACTGCGACGACGATCCACGCTTTGCGGACAACGAGAGCCGCAAGCAGAACGAGGATGCCCTCGACGCCACGATCGACGCCGCGACCAGGGGCCACGACCCGGTCGATCTGATGCTGGCGCTCCAGGCGCGCGGCGTCCCGGCCGGGCTGTGCCAGCGCAGCGACGACAAGATGGAGCGTGACCCCCAACTCGCCGCGCGCGATTTCTATCCCACCGCCACGCATCCGGTCCTGGGCGAGCACCGCTTCGAGGGCTACCCCGTGCACTTCTCCAACGCGCGCTGGCGCCTCGACGGCGGAGCGCCCCTCTTCGGCGGGGACAATCACGATGTGTTGACCCGCTTGCTCGGCTACTCGGACGACGAAGTCGCCACGCTGCTGGCCGAGGCCGCGATCTGATGGGCCCACTACTAATGGCCCACTACTGATGACCGGCACGCTGCCTGACGGGCCGCTCGAAGGACTGCGCGTGATCGAAGTCGGCGACCGCGGCGAGATCGCGGGTAAACTGCTGGCCGACGCCGGGGTGGATCTGATCCGGGTTGAGCCTCCCGAAGGAGCTCGCAGCCGCGGGCTGCCGCCGTTCGTCGATGACGACCCCGCCCAGACCAGCCTCTCGTACGCCGCGCGCAACACATCCAAGCGCTCGGTCACGCTCGACCTCGCTGCGCCGGGTGCAGGCGAACTTTGGGCCAAGCTTGTCGCTCGCAGCGACGTCGTGATCGACAGCCATCCGCCGACCGTGCTCGACGAGCTCGCTGCGGGCTGGGACGCCGTCGGCCACGAGCGCCTGATCTGGTGTGCTGTCACCCCCTTCGGGCGCGAGGGCCCGCGGCGCGATTGGCTTGCCCCCGACCTGGTCGGCGTCGCGCTGGGCGGTCCGATGATGAGCACCGGCTACGACGACCACGATCTGCCCCCGATCCGCGCCGACGGCGAACACAGCATGGCGATGAGCAACGAATACGCGGTCGGCGCCATCCTGGCCGCACTTTGGCAGCGCGACGCACTGGGCGGCCCCGGCCAGCTCGTCGATCTCTCAATTCATGAGTCGATCAGCGCGACCGTCGAGGGCGCCTTCCCGAATTGGGAGTACCTCGGCAAGCTCGTCCAGCGCCAAACCGGTCGGCACTCATCGCCCGACCCGCACCCGCGCTGGCAGTATTGCTGCGCCGATGGCAACTACATCCTGCTGATGGGCGGCGGCATTCCTCGCGATCGCCGCTACTGGGAGCAGCTGCTCGACTGGATGGACGAACACGAGGCAGCTTCCGATCTACGCGACCCCAAGTACATCGAAGTGCTCTACACCGACCCTCGGCTGGAGCCCGAGATCCGCGGCCACGTGGCGGAGACGATCGGCGCCTTCGTGCAGCTGCTCGACGCCGAGACGGTCTACCGACGCGGCCAGTCGATGCATCTGCCCTGGGGGCGCGTGCGTCGTCCCGAGGAGAATCTCGACGACCCGCACTGGGCCGATCGCGGCTTCTTCTGGGAGGGTGAGCTTCCCGGCCACCCGGAGCCGGTCCGCTACCCCGGCGCGCCGTATCGCTTCACCGAGTCGCCGGTGCGCCTGCGTCGCCGCCCGCCGTTGTTGGGCGAGCACAACCACGAGGTCTACATCGACGAGTTGGGCCTCAGCGTCGACGAGTACAAGGCGCTCGCGGCGGCCATCCACGGCTAAGGCCCGATTCGCGTGTTTCGCAGTGCGGCTGGAAGCGCTACTGCACGGCCCCCGACGACGTGAGCGATTCCGACTCTTCGGCGCTGAAGCCCAGCTCACCCAGCAGATCGACGCTGTGCTGCCCGGCGTGCGCCGGCGGTCCCTGAATCGCGCTCTTCGTACGGCTGAAGCGCGGCGCCGGAGCCGGCTGCACGATGCCGGCCACCTCGACGAACGCCTTGCGGTGTTTCGCGTGAGGATGGTTTGGCGCCTCGGTCGGTTCGAGCACCGGCGCGAAGCAGACGTCCGAGCCTTCGAAGATCGCCTCCCACTCAGCTCGGGTCTTGCTCTTGATGCAGGCGTCGACCTGGGCCTTCATCTCGGGCCAGGCGTCGCGGTTGTTCTGTTCGGACGCCAGTTGATCGCCGAGTCCGGTCAGCTCCAGGAACTCGGCGTAGAACTGCGGCTCGATTGAGCCCAGCGAGATGTACTTGCCGTCCGATGTCTCGTAGGCGTCGTAGTAGTGCGAGCCCGTGTCCAGCACGTTCGTCCCGTGTTCGGGCGACCAGCCTCCGCTCGCCAAACCACCGTGCACCGATGTCGCCAGCACGCTCGATCCGTCCACCATCGCGGCGTCGACGACTTGGCCCTTGCCCGACTTCTGCGTCTCCAGCAGAGCCGCCACCATGCCCAGCGCCAGCAGCATGCCGCCGCCGCCGAAGTCGCCCACCAGGTTCAGCGGCGGCACAGGCGTGCCTCCGCCCCGCGTGATCGGCGCCAACACGCCCGCCAGCGCGATGTAGTTGATGTCGTGGCCGGCCATCTGCGCGTAGGGCCCCTCTTGCCCCCAGCCAGTCATGCGGCCGAAGACTAGCTTGGGGTTGCGCTCCAGGCAGACGTCGGGTCCCAGACCCAGCCGCTCCATCACGCCGGGCCGGAAACCCTCGAAGGCGGCGTCCGCTCCCTCGATCAGCTTCAACGCCACCTCCACCCCATCCGGGTTCTTGAGGTCGACCCCGATCGAGCGCCTCCCGCGTGCCAGCAAGTCTCCCGGCGGCGCGGATGGATCCCCACCGCGTACGCGGTTCGCGCGGTCGATCCGCACCACGTCCGCCCCCATGTCGGACAGCATCATGCCGCAGAACGGCCCCGGCCCGATCCCCTGAAACTCAATGATTCGATAGCCCGTTAGCGGTCCCACAGAATGGTCCTTTCCTGCGACGGGAGGATAGGCCGGGCGATCACTCAACGACAGCCCATCACGCCTTGCCGTTGTTCGAAGGCTCTATGCTCCCACGCCGTCTCGACGCTGGCCCGCTTCCCACGTGATCAAGACGCCGGGCGCCTCCGGTCGCCAGCGCGGGTGGAACTCCCCCGCCTCGTAGCGGAAGAGCGAGTCGAACTCGGACTCGAGTCGCTGCTCTTGCTCGCCACCCGGCTCCGCTTCTACGTCGCCCAGGGCGTAGCGCGCGGCCTCCTCACGTGACTCCAGAGTCGGGGAAGGCCAACTGAACGGCTCTGGCAAGATCAACACCTCGGGCAAGACGCCCATCTCCCAGAGCACTGGGAGCAAGGCCTGCTGCCCGGGCACCGGCGCAAGCGGCTCCCCATGGACCAGTTCGAACAGCGTGGCGTCCCAGTTGGGAGGCGGCGGATCCCAGATCGAAACGATCGCCCGACGCCCCGCCGTCGTATCCAGCTTGGCGAGGAACGGCTCAATCTCCGCCACGAAATAGGTCACGTCGACCACCAAGGCGATGTCGGTCGAGAGCTCGGGGGCGTCCTCCCAGGTCGATGCGACGAGCGTCACGTTCGCGATTTCTGCCTCGGCGGCGAGCGACTCGAACTCGACTCGCATCCCCTCGGCAGGCTCCACGTTGACGACGTGCTTGCAAGTCAGCGCCAGCGGCAAGGCGGTGCGCCCTGCGCCACCCCCAACCTCGACGACCACATCGTCCGGCTCCACATAGCTGGCCAGCACCGAAAGATTCGTGCCCAACTCGCGATGAGGGTCGAAGCGGTAGCCCGGCGCGACCTCACTCCAGCGCCGCGAGTCGAGCGCCGCGATGCCCAATCGCTCGCGCTGCGCGAAGTACGCCTGGACCATCTCCCGGTAGTGGTCGATCGCCGTCATCGCCGCCTCGATTCAGGATCCCCCGTTGTCGTCCGGCGACCGGCGGTGGCGATCGCCACTTCCAAGCGCCGAAATACTAGTACGCCTAGTCGGCACGGAGCGCCGGGCTGCATCGCTAATCGAGCTCGCGCAGCGTCGGCGTCATGAACATTGCCACGCTTGCCAGCACGAACAAGGCCACGGCCAGTGCCCCGATTACAACCTGGACCCCGGCGACCGAAGCCAGCACCCCCACAAAGAACGTCCCCAGCGAGGCGAGACTCCGTTGCATCATGAACACACTCATGACGCGGCCACGGTAGTCGTCATCGACGTAGCTCTGGACCAGGACGTTGCCGAGCGACATGCGCCCCGCCTCCCCGATTCCGGCGATGATGACGATCGGCGCCGTGATCCAGAAGACATCCGAGATGGCGAACCCTGTCAGCGCCACCCCTTGCACCGCCACCGCCGCCAGGTACAAGATCCCTCTCCGACGCGGCTCCATCCCTGCGATCAGCACAGCCCCGGCGAGTGATCCCACGCCGATTAAGCTGAACAGGATTCCTAGCTTCGCGGGACCCTCGTTGAGCACGCTGGCGACCCAGCCTGGCATCAAGAAGACGTAGGGCATCGCCAGCAGCGCGAAGATGATGGTGGAGATCAGCATCGGGCGCATGACCGCGTCGCCGGCCATGTAACGCAGACCTTCCTTGATCGCGCTCAGACCGCCGGCGGTGTTCCGGCGGCGTGCCTTGGCATCCTCTCGCGCCAGCGCGTCGGCTCGGACCGGCCACAGTGCGGCGGAGGCGAAGGTGTAGAAGCCTGCCATCAAGAAATAGATCCAAGCGGCGCCGAACCACGCGATCAAGAAGCCGCCCAAGGCGGGCGCGAGCAAACGCACCGAGTCGCGCCCCGCCGCGTTGAGCGCAACGGCGTTCATCAGCCGTCGCATCCCCACCACCTCAGGCATCATCGCCTGGCGGGCGGGCATCATGATCGCGTTCACTCCTCCCTGAAGAAATCCGGCGACCAGCAGATGCTCAAACGCGAGCACGTCCGTCAGCACCAATACCCCCACCGCCAGCGCGTTGCCCGCGTTCAACAACTGGCCCACGAGGACGATGTTCTTGCGGTTCGCGACCCGGTCGGCTAGCACGCCGCCGTAGAGGGCTAGACCCAGCCCCGGAATCGCGTTGACCAGGAAGACCGTGCCCAGCGCGGCGTATGATCCCGTTAGCTCGAAGGTCAAATACCCGCGCACCAGGTTCTGCATGTTGAGCGAGGCCATTTGCCCCAGCATCGAGGCGTAGAACCAACGAAAATTGCGGTCCGCGAACGACTCGAAGATCCGCCCGCGCCAGCCCCCCTCGGAGGGCGGGCGTTGCTCCGGCGCGGCGGGGTCGGGGCCCTCCTGGTGCGCGGGGATAGTGGTCATTCGACCAGTATCTCAGGTGTCGGACGACCATGAATGACCGTGCCGTCCATGCCATCAGTCCGATTCGACCGGCAACGATCGGGCGCGAGTCACTCTCTGAGCGCGCGTTCGCCGCCCTCGGTCTCGCACCCGGTCACTCCGATCAGCACGAGGAGGGCCTCCGGTAGCCCTGACCGACAAGCCGCCACCTTATCCTCGATTGCGAATACCACAACGGCATCTTGCCCGGCCGAAACGGCGAATTTCGGCAGGAACACGGTGGTTGCTTCGGTCAGTCCCTGTCGAAGCCCACGCGAGTAGCCCGCGCTGTCCGCTGCCGCCACCGTCGCAGCGAACTGCGCGTCCTGCTCTGCGGCGGTCGTTGCCTCCCGCTCGCCCGCTGTGAAGCCCCGATCGAAGGCCGTCTCGAGCGCCGCCGGGGTCGCGTCGCCCCCGAAGGCGTCACTCAGCGCCGCCACAGCCGCCAGTGCCCCCACTCCCATGGCGAACGCCAGCACGGCCAGAACCCATGTTGGCGTCGTCAATCGCGATCGCCGACGAGCGACGCCCCCCGCGTCCGGATCGCCGCCGGATCGCGCCCACTGATCGCCCATCGCAGCTCGCCCATAAGGCTCGCATGCGCATCCGCAGTGTATTCCGCGTTCCGACCGACGAGGGATGGCAGTACCCTCGCCGATAGCGATGCCCGACTTTTACCTGATCCGACACGGCCAAACCGAGTGGAACGCCGAACGCCGCGTGCAAGGCTTCGCCGACTCACTGCTCACTCCGGTGGGAGAGCAGCAAGCCCAAGACACGGGGCGTCAGCTTGCTGAGCGACTCCAGGGCCAGTCGCCCCTTTTGATCAGCAGCGACCTGTGGCGCGCGCACTCCAGCGCTCAGATCATCGCGCAAACTCTGAGTCTGAGCGGCCCTGTCCGACTCGAGACCTGGCTGCGGGAACGCGGTCTGGGCGTGGCTGAAGGCTGCGTTTGGGAGAACATCGTCGCCGACTTCCCCGAAGCGATGCAGGCCTACGCAGAACGCTCGGACCGTGATGCGATCCCGCGGAGCGAACCCTGGGAGCGCTTCCGGGGCCGCCTTCGCAGCGGCTTCCTTGCCCTGGCGGCGCTACCCGGCCCCGACGTAGTGGTCGCGGTCACCCACGGCGGGGTCATCCGCGCCATGCAGGACTGGGCCGGCGTCGACGTCGACGGGCGGTTGCCCAACGCCTCCTGCTGGCGCTTCCGCTTCGATGATGGACGCGCCGAGTTGCTTGAGTAGTTAGCCCAGCAGGACCTGCCCGGCGCCGCCGTTGACCGTGATCTGTTGGCCGGTCTCGATCATGCGCGTGGCGTCCTTGATCATCGCCACCGCGGGAATGCCGTATTCGCGCGCAACCGTCGCCGCGTGTGACAGCACACCGCCGGTTTCGACAACCACGCCGGCCGCCGTCGCGAAGAGTGGCGTCCAGGGGGCGTCGGTGTAGGGCGCGACCAGGATCTCGCCCGGCCGGAAGTCGGCTGCGGTGCCGTCGGAGAACGACGCGATTACCCGCGCCGGTCCGGTCACCACGCCTGGCGAAACGCCCAGCCCGGTCAAAGTCGAGCTGGGTGCCGGCGCTTCGCCGACGCGCCGGATCTCGGGCAGGCCCGTGAAGTTGTCGGGCAGGAGGTAGTCCTGCACGTCCGCCCACTGCCGCCTGCGCCGCCGCACCGATTCCTTCGCCGTGGGTCCATCCAGCTTGCCGCTCTCCGCCGCCTCTTCGAATTCCGGGTAAAGCAGGAAGAAGACGTCGTCGGCCGTTTCCAGCCAGCTCTTGGCCGCCCAGCGGCGGCCTTGCTCCAGCATCGTCAGGCGGCCCGCGCCGTTTCCGATGATGCAGGTGGCCTTGGTTGTCTCCCGGACCCGCACGAAATCCTGCGCCTTCGCCAGTGCGCTGTCGTAGCCTGTTTTCTGGCGTGATGGCATCAGGTCGCGGTAGCGCTGTTCGGCCGCTACGCGGGCAGCCGCCGCGCGCTGGGCCGGAGCCAGCGGGCCGGACTCATCCGAGGCACTGGCCATGTTGCGCAGCGCGTTGAGCGGCATGGCGGGGTCCTCGCGCCAGCGCGGCACGCCCAGGTCCCACTCGCTCTGGCTGCGGAAGCCGTAATCCTTGAGGAACTCCTCGAAGCGCTCCGACAGGCCGTGCCAGTTGCCATCCGACGCCGAGCCCATCTGGGTCTGAATCTCCTGCCAGGAGAGCGGCCCCAACTCCGCCGCGAAGCCGGGCTGCTTCCGTATCCAGCGCGAGAGTCGCCACAGCGCCTCCATCGGCTGGGCGCTTTCGACCCCGCCCAGCGCGCTGGTCAGCATCACCGTGGCATCCGCCTCGATCTCCGCTCCCGACTTCGCCATCTGCTGTTCCAACAGCGAGATGTACTCGCCGGTACCCAAGACGGAGATCAGGATGTGGTTCTGGAACGTCCGGTGCATTGTGGTGTCGACGCGCCTTTGCAGACGACGCAGCGCGGCGTCCGAGATCGACGTCAGGTCGGTCGACGCGACTTCGTCGGCGATCGCTTGCGCTCGCTTGCGATCCGATGGCACGGTTCGCGGCGCCTGGCCCAGGATGCGGAACATCTTCGCATGCACCGCACGCGCCTGGTCCACGTTGGACGATGCCCCCGCGACGTGTCCACCCTCCTCATCCGCCGTGAAGAGCTGCTCGACCGCGCTCGATCCCTCACCGGTCTGATAGCTCGTCACGATCGCGGTCGTGAAGCCCACGTTGAGCGCCAAGCGCCCGGCCCACGTGCCGATGAAGTTTGGAATCGGGTCGGGATGAATTGTGATGTCGTCCGTGATGCCCAGCCGCTCGAACATCTCGCCGAAACAGATCCGCTGCTGTTCCTGGAACCAGCCCGAGAGCAACGGATGCCAGACGCCCGGCACGACCTCGGCCGCGTTCACCGTTGTCCACATCTCGTACGTGGGGTTGGGCGGATCGTCCCAATCGGTCAGCGGCGGCGCGTAGACCTCGTCGGATGTCGTCATGCTGGCTCCTTCGCTCGGCAATTCGCGGAGCATAGATGTTTGCTGCCCACCGGCCAGGCTCGATTCATGCCCGACGCGGTGGCCTCCAAGAGCCGCGCTGGTCGAAGCAATCCGACTGCGGGCCTCCTCGGGGAGCCGTGGCCTGGCCTCTATACCGGCGGGTGCTCGCTGAATGCCAGCGCGCGCTCGAACGCGTACGCCGCCCGACAGAGCACCGTCTCGCCCAGTGGCTTGCCTACCAGCTGAAGCGCGGTCGGTAAGCCGATCTCACTCATCCCGTTGGGCAACGTGATCGAGGGCGCGCGGTTCATGTCGTAGGGCGCGGTGAAGCGCATCCGCTCCGGGTCGAAGTCCTGCGGCTCGTCGTCGTAGAGCCCGTCTTCCGTAATCCGAGGCGGCAACGTCGCCATGGCGGGACAGGCCAGCATGTCGATCCCCTCGAACGCCCGCGCCAGCAACCCCGTCAACTCGGCCCGCTGGTTCGACGCTTCGGCATACTGCGCGCCCGTGACCGACGCGCCTCGGTCGAGCCAGGCCTTGAACCAGTTGCCGTACTCGTCACGCCGCGACGGGTACGTCGCCGCGTGGGCCGCCACCGCTTCCGGGCCGCACAACGCCAGCCAGGCTGCCATGTAGGGTCGCATGTCCGGCATCTCCACGGGCACAATCTCCGCGCCCAGCTCCGCCAACAGTTCGACCGACTTCGCTACCGCTTC
>CAUYZA010000109.1:0-9169 GCA_963577225.1 Dehalococcoidia bacterium
GTCGTCCGCCATCGTCTGCGCGCTCCTCTACGTGATGTCCGATGCGGCGCTGGATGGCCACACCCTGGCGGGGTGGGGGCGCCCGCAAACCGAACCTAGGCTAGCCGATCGTCCTGTTTGGAGAAGTCAGGCGCGACGCTCGCAGACCCATGTTGGGGGTTGCTAGGCGGGCTAGGGCGTGGCGGCGGTGCCTTGGACTAACGCCATCTGCTCGGCGCTGAAGTCGAACTCCACCTGATAGCGGAGGATGACCGAGCCGGTGGAGAAGACTTGGCCGGAGGCGGGGGCTTCTCGCAGCGTCAGCGTCCCGCGCAGTTTTTCCGATGCGGCATCCCACTCGACGATCTCGAGGCTGCCACTGGTCTGGATCAGCAACGTGTCGCCGCTGCTGTCGGGGGAGCCGCCTGCGGGTGTGAGGACCAAGCGCAGGGACACGCTTTGCACGCCACTGGCCATGACGTTGCTGAACAGTGGAGAGTTCGGCTCCAGCCGCGTCAGCGGCGTTCCGTCTGGCAGCGTGCCGCTAGTGAAAGTGATCAGGCTGTTATTCAGCTTGGCGAAGATCTCCGACATGTAGTTGCGGGTGGAGTCGGACTCTTCGGTGGAGTTGATCAGACCCTCGCCGGTGGATTGCTGGAACGATCCCTGCACGGTTCCGTTGCGGAAGTCCAGCGTCACCAACGGCGTCTCTTGATACATGGGCAGTTTGCGCGGATCGGTCCCGTTGGGACCGATCGCCAGATTGACGGTTCGCCCGACGAGATCGAAGTGGGGCGCCTCTTCGACGGTGAGGCTGTTGGGCAACGTGCTCGTGCTCTCGCTGGTGCGAAGCTCGATGTCGTGGATGCCTGGGGCTAGCCCGGCTTGGCCGGTGGGATCGATGGGCAATGTGAGGAAGATCCGCTCGTCCGAGACGACTACGATGTCAGGGCTCTTGAAACTGCGACCCCCAACGATGAGTTCCGCGCCCCCGGCGAATCCCGTTCCGCCAAGTGAGATCGTCACGCTGGCGACGGTCTGCCCAAAGCGGCCGTCTGTTCGCACGACGCTTGGCGTGACGCTGGCGATGCTGATGTTGCCCACGGGGACGATCAGCGATGCTTCGATCACGGTGCCCCAGCCGTCGTGCAGGAGGTAGGTCAGCACCTGTGTGCCCGGCTCCTGGAACACGTACGTCGCGAAGCCTGTGTCGCCCGTCGGTCGCGTTGCCTCCCGCGCCAGCTCCGGTTGGCCCTTCGTCGACGATGTTGGCGTCGTCTTCGAAAATCCAGGTATAGGGGGCCGGTGCCGCCGCTGGCCGTCAGCGACACCGTGAACTCTTCGTCGACGCCCGCGGTAAGCGCTTCCGGGGTCGCGACGAGGATGAGCGTCGGCGGCAGTGTCAGGAACTGCTCGATCTCAATGAAGGGGCCGAAGGTGGCGTTGCGGATTTCGTCGGTGTTGGCGAACGGCTCCGCGTCGTCATCACTGATCCGGCCGACGTCCGGGTGCGTGCTGCCGCTGACGAACTCCGCGAAGCCCCGCACCGGACGGTCGGAGGTTGTGATCAGCGAGAGGACCGACCACTCGAAGAACGTTTCGTAGTCGTCCGCGAGTTGCCCCGTTGCCTCGTTTTCGTTGACCAAGCGGATGAACGCCATCACACCACCTCCTCCTCAAAATTCTTCGGGCGAGTGCACAGCGTCTGCCGCAACGGAGCAGGCGAGGGCGGAGCCCGTTGCTGGTTCCGGCTTAGCCGGCGAGGAACGCTTCGATCTGCTCGGCATGCTCCTCGAAATGCTCGATCGCTACGCCATCCACCAGCCGATTGACCGTCTTGCCTTCGCCGAAGCGTTCGTCGGCGACGCCCTCGATGGCGCTGCGGAACGCGGCGTGCGCGGAGTCGAAGCCGGCGCGGGCCTCGGCCAGCGACTGGCTGCCACGCGCCTCGATGAAGCCCGCGTTCCAGTCGTCGAACGCGGAGTAGTCGACGCCTTCGGGCGTGGGGCGCTCGCCGCGCGCCATCCGCTCGAGTGCGGGCGTCATCTCGTCCAGCCAGCCGGTGAGGTGTTGCAAGAGGTGGACGATCGACCACGTGCCCAGAGCGCCGTCCCAGGTGCCGTGGACTTCGTCGACGCTCTCCAGCGATTTCGAGAAGCGCGCAAGCGCGGCATCGACTTCATTGAGGACATCGGCTTTGGTGGACATGTTGGTCTCCTCGGGCGGGGTCTCGCCGCGAGTCAGGCGTCAGTTGGCCGGATGATCTTGCTGTCCTTGACCTCGAGCATGCCGCGCTCCTGCAACTCCTGGATCACGAACGGGTTGCGCTGGCGTTCGGCCTCGATCGTGGTTTGTTGCATGTGGCCGGGCAGGACGATCGTCTCGTCGGGCAGGACGAGCAGCTTCTCGACGATGCTGGCCATCTCCTGCTTGTAGTCGCCGCCGGGCAGGTCGGTGCGGCCGATGCTGCCCTGGAAGAGGGTGTCGCCGCTGAAGAGCAGCTCGTTGGTGTAGTAGCAGACGCTGCCGCGCGTGTGGCCGGGAGTGTGCAACGTCTGCAGGCTGACGCCGTCCACGGCGACGGTCATGCCGTCGTCGACGTAGACGTCCGGGTCGGGGATTGGCTCGGCTTCGACGCCGAAACGCTTGGCGGAGTCCTGCGCGCTGCGCGCGATCTCGAGATCGTCGCGGTGCATCCAGAACTTCGCGCCGGTGCGGGCTTGGATCCCGGGCACGCCGAGGATGTGGTCCAGATGGGCGTGGGAATTGGCGATCAGTTTGATCGTGACACCCATCTCGTCGGCCATGTGCAGGATGTCGTCGGCCTGACCGCCGGGGTCGATGCAGATCGCCTCGCGCGTGCGCTTGTTGCCGATCACCCAGCAGTTCTCCTGGAAGACGCCGACCAGCAGTCCACGTACCTCGATCTCGTTGACGTGCGGTTCGTCGCTCATCCTCGCTCCTTCAGTGCGCCGGTGTTGCGGTGCGGCCGACGCCGGTCAGTCGGCGTCGGGATCGTCGCCGGCCAGCAGCCGGTTGACCTCGTCGAGGACGTCACTGCTGCTGAGGGGGGTGCCGTCGGCGGGCCGTTCGGTTGTGGTCTCGTCGTCGGTAGAGGTCTCCTCCAGGTCGTTGACGTACTCCTGTACGTCAGGGCTTCCGCGAAGAGCCTCCGTGACCTGCGTCTCGTAGCGGTGGGCACGGCGCTCCAGGTCGGAGAGGTCCAGCCGTAAGTCGTAGACTTCGTTGAGGCGCGTAAGGATCGCGTGAGTGGCCTTCGGATTCTTGCCACCGGAGATGTAGTGCGGCACTGAGGCCCAGAGACTGACCTGCTCGAGTCCGTCGCGACGGCAGGCGTCGCCCAGGGTGCCCAGGATGCCGGTGGGGCCTTCGTAGCGCGACGACTCGAAGCCGAGCCGCTTGGCCCGCTCGGGGTCGCTTGCGCCGCCGCTGACGGGGACCGGACGCGTGTGCGGGGTATCCGCCAGCAGTGCTCCCAGGGTCAACAGCTCCTTGGCGCCGAAGTGATGCGCCACGGCCATGATCTGCGCGGCGAAGGTTTTCCACTTGAGGTGGGGTTCGGTGCCGATGCCGAGGATGAAGTCGCGTTCGCCGTCTTCCTGGCGCGCGACGGTGAAGTCCGTGACGGGCCAGGTCAGCTCCCGCGTCTCACCCTCGACGATTCGCACGGTTGGACGCTGCTCGGTGAAGACGAAGAACTCCTCCGGGTCGATCGAGGCGACAGTGCTGCGCGTGCCGCCGGCCCGAATCGAGGAGCGGCGCAGATAGCGCACAGCGTCGGTGGCGGCTTCGGCAGCGTCGTTCCAACCGTAGAAGGCCACGACCAAGACGGGGTCGCGGAGCTCAGGGGCGTCTTCGAAGGCCAGCGCGTCCATAGCGCCAGGATAGGGGGCCGGACGGGGATTGGGACTAGTGCTTTGGACGGGTCACTGGGCCAGTGCGGTGAGGCGGTTATCCAGACGACGTTCGGACGCTCGTCACGCGAATGAGGCTGCCGTCGCCGTCCGCTGCGACGATCAGGGCCCCGTCTCGCGCCTGAGTCAGCCCCGCGGCCCGCACCAGCCGCGTACCGGCCGTTCCCGCCCCCAACGGGAGCTGCGAGACGAGCACCTCACGCTCCCCGTTCGCGCGGCCGAAGGCGAGGAGCTCGTTGCTGCCCGCATCGACGACGAAAACGCGTGTGTCGTCGACGGCGATGCCTTGGGGATGCACCAGATCCTTCGCGAATAGATCCGTCATGCCCTCGTGCTGGACGTAGATGGCGCCGGCCTCGTCGTCACTGATGTAGACCTCGTCGTTGGTGGCGACGGCGATCCGAGTTGGATGCCTAATCGATTCGGTCAGCGCCGTGCCCTCGCCGGAGTCGACGTGGAGGCGGTGGACGATGCCTGTGTCGTGGTCGGCGACGAGTAGGGCGTCGCTGGCGTCGAGCGCGACGCCGGTCGCGTTGCGGAAATCGCCGCGGATCTGGCGCGGTCCGGCGGGCGTGTAGCGCGAGACCGTGTTGCTCCCAGCGACGAAAGTGCGGCCGTCATCAGCAATGTGCAGCGCCCCGATCAAGCCGGGACTGTCGGCCGTGAGCAGGCGGCCGAAGCGGCTGACAGTCGAGCCCTCCAGGTAGGCGAGGGAAAGCCCATCGGCGACCACCAGGACGCCGCCCGGGCGCTCGGCGACATCGAACGGCCCCACGAAACCCGGCGGATTGAGTACGCGTGGCGGCCGGCCGGCGGCCGTTCCGGTCGGAACTTCGCTGACTTGTCCATCGACATAGTGGGTGACGAAGAGACGGCCGTCGGCGTCCAGCGCCACGTTGTCGATGCCGGGGTCGACTTCGGCCAGCGTGGTCAGGGCGCCGCTGCGTGGGTCGATCTGGACGATGACACCCTCCGCGCTGAGCGGCACGATCAGGTCGCCAGAGGCGCTGACCTTGACGGCGGTGGGCGAGCCCAGGCCCGCCGAGATGCGACGCGTCTCGCCGCTGTCGGGGTCCAGACTCCAGACCTCGCCCGCGAAGACTTGCGGAAAGTAGACGCGGCCGTCCTGTCCCACGTCGAGCGCGTTGGGCCCGTCGAGGCCCTCCAGGATGGTGCGTGGGGGCATGCCTTGTT
Source organism: Dehalococcoidia bacterium (assembly GCA_963577225.1). Classification (GTDB taxonomy): domain Bacteria; phylum Chloroflexota; class Dehalococcoidia; order Bin125; family Bin125; genus JAPUIR01. The sequence goes on from CAUYZA010000109.1 coordinate 5,109, forward strand.
CGGGCGCGAGTTCTAGCAGGCGCCCGCCGGGGCGAAACTCGTCGATGAAGATGCGCCCGTCGTCGCCGACGGTGACGCCGTTGTTGGCAGGCTGGTCCGTGGCGTGGGCGATGGGCTCCTCGCCCGGACGCCAGGTCCAGGTCGTCGCCGTGGCCACGTCGGTCACGTAGGCGATGCCGTTGGGGTCGAAGTCGAGGTCGTCGGGCGCGATGAGGGGGCCGCCGCTGAGGACGTGGCTGATCTGGCCAGTGGCGAGGTCGATCGAGGAGACTTGCGCGCCGAACGCTTGCGCGACATAAAGTTTGCCGTCGGGGCCGAACTGGATGCCGTTGGCACCGTACAGGTCGGATGGCCCGGCGATGCGTTGGGCGCGCCAACCGGCCGCGGGCTGGAGGTTGCGCCGCTCGACGATGGAGAGTGGCGGGCGCTCGTCGCTCATCGTTCAGGGCTCACGGCCTAGGCGAACTGCTGCCGCATCGCTGGGACGACTTCGTTGATGTACACGCTGAAGGCTTCCGCGTCCCACGGCGCGCGTAGGGCGACGTTGACGTCCTGCGCCCCCTCGGCGACGTACTGGGCGACACGCTCGGCGGCGTCGTCGGGTGTGCCAGTGAGCGATCCCCCGATGATGCTGTCGGCGCGCTCGCCCCACTGGTCGCGAATCTTCTGCTCCTGCTCGTCGGCCTTGGCACGTGTCGAGGCGAGCGCGAATTGGAGGTTGACGGTGCGATGCACGGAGCTGGGGTCGGTGCCTTCGACCTTGCACCAGTCATCGAGTACGCGATTGAGGCGGCCCCACTCGCCGGGCGCGATATAGGGGGCGTTCCAGCCGTCGGCGTAGCGGGCGGCCATGCGCAGCGTGCGCTTTTCACCGCGTCCGCCGATCCAGATCGGCACACGATCTTGGACCGGGCTGGGCTGGCAGGTGGCGTCCTGCACGGAGTAGTGCTTGCCCTCGAACGTTGTGCGCTCTTGGGTCAGCATGCCTCGCACGATCTGCATGCCTTCCTCCAGCATGTCGAGGCGCGTGCCGATGCGGGGGAAATCGTAGCCGTAGCCGGCAAACTCTTGTTCGTGCCAGCCTGCGCCCAGGCCGACGGTGAGCCGGCCGTGCGAGATGTGGTCCAGCGTGGTCAAGGCTTTGGCCAGGTTGGCCGGGTTACGATAGGGGATGCAGAAGACGAGACAGCCGATGCGCACGTGCTCGGTCTCCGCCGCCAGGGCGCCCATCGCGGCGATCGCTTCGAAGGCCGGGGACATGCCGTCGATCGGTGGCGCTTCGTAGAAGTGGTCCCAGACCGAGATCCAGTCCATGCCGGCCGCGTCGATTTCGCGCCAGGTACGACGCAGGTCGTCCATCGCCAAGTCCTGTTGGCCGGTGTGCACGCCGAATGAAATTGCCATCGGGGAGTCTCCTCAGGTGGCCTAGACGTTGGCGGTGGGGGTTGGGGGGTTCGCGTCGCCGTCCGCTTCATCCGGGCCCCAGCCGCTGATCGTGATCAGGGCTCGTCCGGCCTGGTAGAGGATGGAGCCGAGCACGTAGATCACGAGTGAGATGAGGAACCAGAGCGCCTTAAAGATGGATCGCAGGCCGTCGCCGAAGCGGTTGCCCCTGCCGGCACCGCTATCCGGCGGCGTGACGGCCGGCGTCGAAGTGGGGTTCGTTGAGCTGTTGGGGCTGGAGGACATGGTCGCCCTAGATCTTGATCGGTGAGGCGTCGCGCCAGCCGTCGAGTTCGACTCCGTAGTAGCGGGCCAGCAAGAGCATGGCCAGCTTCTGCTTGGTCGGGCCGATGCCGGGCACGGTGTCGAGCCGCTTCATCACGGTCTTGGCGTCGGGCTGGTCCTTCCAGATGTTCTCGGCCTTGCCGCCGAAATCATCGACGATTAGCTGGCAGGCGTCGTGCACGCGCTTGCCCATGCTGCCGGGGAAGCGGTGGATGGCGGGCTTCTGAGACACGATTTCGATGAAGTCCTGCTGTGGCATCGCGGCGATCTCCTTCAGGTTGAGGTGGCCCAGTCGGCGGCGCAACTCGTAAGGGCCTTGGAAGGCCTTGGTCATCGAGATCTGCTGGTCCAGTACCAGGGCGATCATGAACGCGTTGGGATCTCTGCCCACCAGTTTGTTGGCACGCTCGTTGTCCGTGAAGGGCGGGACCGGCACGCCTTTCGCGTCGAACGTCGGTTCAATCTCGCGGTAAACCTCTGGATTTCCCATGACGCCCCCAGACTCGATCGACTCAGTGTGGTCGATTGGACGCGCAGGCTACCACGCGACGCTCTCGCGATTGGGTGCGTTCGGCGCTGCTTCGATTAGGTGAGCGGCGCTGGGGGCCGTTGCTCGCCCGGCCTAGAACTCGATGATGCTGCGACCGAAGACGTTGCCCGCGCGCAGGTCCTCGACGCCCTCGTTGATCTGGTCCAGCGACCAGCGCTTGGTGACCAGGGCATCGAGGTCCAGCATGCCCTCCTTGTACCAGCGCACGAACTCCGGGAAGTCGTTTTCGGGACGGCTGGAGCCGCCAATGGAGGCGGTGAGCGTCTTCGCGCCGAGCAGCATGTCGAGTGCGTTGATCGGCGCCTCGCCGGCGGGCACGCCGACCAAGACGGCGGTGCCGCCTTCGGAGACGCCGCCCCACTCGGCCGGGCGTACGGCCTGAACGATCTGAGCGATCGTCTGGTTCACACCGATGCAGTCGAAGGCGTACTGGAGCCCGGAGACGGGACCGCCGAAGATGCCGACGGCGCCGGGAGGCCCGGTCAGGGCCGCGATGGCGGCGATCGGGTCTTCCGTGGACGCGTTGATCGTGTGGGTGGCGCCGAACTTCTTAGCGAATTCCAGTTTCTCGTCGTCGAGGTCAATCGCGATCACGGGGTTGGCTTCGCGCACGGCGGCCGCAGCCACCGCCGACATGCCCACGCCGCCGATGCCGAAGATGGCGACGGACTCGCCCTTCTGTACGTTGGCGGTGTTCAGCACCGCACCGGCACCGGTCATGACGGCGCAGCCGATGATGCTGGTGACCGAGTTGTCGATGTCCTCGGCCGCCTTCACCACGAACTGCTCAGGTGCCAGCGTGTGCTCGGACCAGGTGTAGATGCTGGCTGGCCCGCCCGCGATCTCCGTGTCGCGAAAGCCCAGCGGCGACATGCGTCCGGGCATGGGGTCGCCGGGAGCGGCGTCGCGCGGGACCCAGGTGACGAAGACCTTGTCGCCTTCTTTGACGTGTGTGACGTCAGCGCCGACCGCTTCGACGATGCCCGTTGACTCGTGGCCGAGCAAGGCCGGGCCGGGCGCGGCGAGCGTGCCGAACATCTGGTGGAGTTGGGAGTGGCAGATCCCGGAGGCGTAGTTCTTGACCAGCACTTCGCTGGGGCCCGGGTCCGGGTAGCGCAGTTCTTCGACGACGAGTGGCTCGCCGACCTGCATGAAGACGGCTGCGCGAGAGGTGACCATGAGCTGCTCCTTGGCTGGTGGCGGGTTGGTTGGGAGCTAGTAATAGCAGCCCATCGGCGCAGGCGGAACCGGTGCCGGACGCAGAGCGGGGCCGGGCAACCGGCCCCGCTCGTAGAATTGCTCGGCGAGTGTGGCTTACCCCTTGACGTAGATGGCGCCGCTGTCGAAGGAGTCGTAGAAGAGGACGTCTCCTTCGGCGACATCGAGCGGCTCGCCGAAGATACCGGTGGCCTGGGCGACCTCGAGTCGGTTCTTGCCGCCGTTCCAGCCGACGTACGACTGGATGATGTCCGGGTTGTCGAATTGCTGGCTGCGGTAAATCGCCACTTCGCCGTTGGCGGGGCCGAGCTCACCCATGCCGCCGTTCGCGAAGAGGGTGTCGGCGGTATCCGTGCCGGCGCCGGTGTTGAAGAAGATCGTTTCATCCGGTCCCAGCTCGATCCTGGCCGGGATTGGCCAGTAATTGGGGATCTGGCACATGAAGTGACCGTCGAGGCTGGCCGGAGCGTCGCTGATGTTGCGCAGCTGGACCATGTTGTTTCCGTCCAAGTAAACGCGGTCGATGATGACCGGTCCGAAGCCGGGCGGCGCGGCCGTCATGCTC
>CAUYZA010000110.1:0-9160 GCA_963577225.1 Dehalococcoidia bacterium
GCACCTGGACGGCGACGATCTGCGCAGCTACCGGCTGGAAGAAATGCGCGACCGCATCGCGCTGGTGGCGCAAGACACCTACCTCTTCAACGCGTCGATTCGGGAGAACTTGCGGATCGCGCAACCCGACGCCTCCGACGAAGAAATCCTGCAAGCGATCGGGCGGGCCGGACTGTCGGACTTCGTGGAGTCGCTGCCCGAAGGACTCGACACCGTGGTGGGTGAACGCGGCGCGCAGCTCTCCGGTGGGCAACGCCAGCGCGTGGCCATCGGCCGCGCGCTACTGAAGGACGCGCCGCTGCTGATCCTGGACGAGGCGACGTCGCACCTCGACGGAGGCAATGAACGCTTGGTGCGGGAGGCGCTGGACGAACTGATGCGCGACCGCACGACGCTGGTGATCGCGCACCGCCTGTCAACGGTGCGCGATGCGAACCTGATCGTCGTGCTCGATCAGGGTCGGGTCGTCGAGGCGGGGACACACGCCGATCTCGTCAGCAAACCGGGGCTGTACGCCGAGCTGATCTCGCATCAGACGCGGGCCGGCGCGGCAGCGGGCGGCGGAGACTAGGTTCCTCGCGGTACTCTCTCGCCCTGCCATTGGCGTTCATCCAGAGGAGGCCCGAAGTGCCGATCGAACAGACTGAAGGCGTGGGCCACTTCGCGATCCGCGTCAGGGACATTGAGCGGTCGAAGAAGTTCTACGGAGAAACCTTGGGCTTCCCGCTTATCCGCGAGCAGAAGCGGGAGGACGACACGGTCGTCAACTTCATGGCGCACGGGATGGTGTTCGGCATCCGCGGGAATCACGCCAAAACAGGCAGCGATGACGAATTCGACCCGTTCCGCGTGGGGCTGGACCACTTCGCGCTGCACGTTGCCGACGCCGCCACACTGCCACGACTGGTGGAGCAACTCGACGAGGCCGGTGTACGGCACAACGGGATTCACAAGGAGGAATCGGGCGTCGAGTACATCTGCTTCTACGACCCCGACGGCATCCCTTGGGAGCTGTTCGCCGTGCCCGCCCAGGCCGGCAGATAACGGTCGATCAAGGCCCGGGTCCCGAATCAGTCTGGCCACATCAGTTATGTCGCATGGGACAGTCCGGCGGCGATGCGGTCGGCGACGGCACGCAAGCTCGCCGCGTCACTGCCCGGCGTGTCCCTCCCCATCTCTTCGATCCACCAGAATGCGCCCGCCGCCTCCCACTCGGCCAGGCGCGCGCCGTCTTCCGTCGACGCCGGGTCGGTCCGGCCCTCCACGACGATGTCGAACAAGGCGTCATTACCGCGGACCTCGTTCGCACGGGCTCGCATCTGACGAACGGCGTCGGGAGTGACCTCCTGAAGCTTGCCCTCGCCGTCCATGACGTGCGGCAGCAGCCCGTCGAAGCGGAGGGCACGCGCCATGGACTTCTCGCGCGGCCAGACGCCCGGCATCCAAATCGGAATCCGCAGTTGCTGGACGGGAGGCGGCGGCGTGATTAGGTCGCTGGGTTTGATGGTGTAGTGCTTGCCGTCGTGCGCGAAGGGCTGCCCGGCCCACAGCCCCGTGAGGATCGCCAGCCCCTCGTCGAGCAGTTCCGCGCGCGTTCGGCGGTCGGCGATCTCGCCAAACTCGGGGTAGCCGGTGTCGAGCGCGCCCAGGCCGACGCTGAGGATGAGCCGGCCGCCGGACGGGTTGTCCAGGCTGGCCGCCTCGCTGGCGAGCTTCCAGGGCCGCATGCGCGGTAGGGAGCTGAGCATGGTCCCCAGCCGGATTCGTTCCGTCTGCATCGCCGCCGCCGCCAGCGCGACCCAGGCATCCGTTCCCCAGATCGGCTTCCAAACGAAGAAACCGTCCCAGCCTGACACCTCGGCATCGCGAGCGAGGTCGGCGACCAGTCGCGGATTCGTATCGGCGAACAGAAAAATGAAGCCCTGCTTCATCATTATTTCTTGACCTGTGGCGCGAGCGTGTCGATCAAGTGTCGCGCCTGAACAGCGGCCGTTGGCTCGCTGCTGGCGAAGGAGAGAATTGGAAGCGTGGCGCCGGCCTCGCGGTAGCGGGCGAGTCCGGCTCGGATGCGATCGGCGGACCCGGCCAGGGCCATCGCGTCGATCAGGTCGTCGGGCAGGTTCGCCCCGGCGGCCGCGGGTCCCTCTTCCTCCCAGGCGGCTCGGGCTGCGGCAACTTCCGACTCGAACCCGGCGCGCTCCATCAGTGCGCGATAGCGAGGGAAGCGCGCCGCCTACATGGCGAAGCCGGGACGCAGCACGTCTCGCGCCACGTCCGCGTCGTCGTGGAGCGCGCAGGGGATCAGGACCGCGCGGTCGATGGCGGCCGGGTCACGGCCGGCCTGTTCCGCCGCGACGGTGATCTCGTCGTTGGCCGACCGCACGTGGTCGAGGGTGGCGCGTGTGAGGATGACGCCGTCGGCCAGCGCGCCGGTCAGTTGCAACATCTTGGGGTTGAGTGCGCCGACGTAGATCGGAATCTCACGATGCTTGGGCTCGAACCAGAGGTCGAAGCCCTCGATTGGGATGCGGGGCCCGGGGTAGGTCGCCGTCGACTCGGACCAGATCCGACGCGCGATCTCGATCGTCTCGCGCACCTGTTCGATCGGCTGCGTGTAGGCGAGGCCGTGCTCGCCGACGACCTGCACTCGGTGGCTCGATCCCAGGCCGAGCCGGAAACGTCCACCGGCCAGCGCGTCGACAGTGGCGGCCGCCATGGCGATGGTCGGCGCGCTGCGCACGTACACGCTGGTGACCGCGGTGCCGAGCGCGATGCGCTCGGTCGCCGTCGCTGCGGCGCTGAGCAGCGCAAAGTGGTCGCCGCCGTGGCCCTCGGCCACCCAGGCCGAGTCGAAGCCTGCGGACTCAACCTGCTGAATCGCGTCGACGACTTCGGTGGGGGCGAGCCCGCGGATGAAGCCAATACCGAGTCGGTCCATGTCGATTGCTCCGCGCGACAGGGTAGGGGCTGTAGCCGCAGAGCGACCCAGACCCCGCTGGTAGAGGCCCGCTTCGACGCGTTAGCCTCGGCCAACACTTCACGAGTGGGGGGTACCGCCGTGACCGACAAGACCGAGCCAATCCGAATTATCTCCGCCGATTCTCACACCCTGGAACCGGGTGACATGTGGACCAACCACATGTCGAAGAAGTTCAAGGGCCGCGTGGAGCTCGTGCACGAGCTCGACGGCAAGAAGGGCGACTACATCTCGGTCGCTCCGCTGCGCCCCTTCGATGTCACCAGCCTGGGCACCGCGGGCATCGATCCGGAGGAGTACGAGAAGTTCACGGCCGGCGGCTACGCCTCCTGCCGGCCCGGCGAGTGGGATCCGGCGGAGCGGATCAAGGACATGGACGAGGACGGTGTGCAGGCCGAGGTCCTCTACTGCGGCATGACAATGCTGATCTACGGTCACCCCGATCACGAGATGCAGAAGGACGCCTTCCGCGCCTACAACGACTGGGTGGCGGAGTATCAGGCGCACGACCCCGAACGCTTGTTGGGGATCGCTTCGATCTCGGCCTGGGACGTGGACTCCGCGATCGCCGAGATGTCGCGGGCCCGGGAGCTGGGGCTGCGCGGGGTGTTGATTTCGGCCAACCCGCCGGAAGAGATGCGCTACAGCAACCCCGTCTGGGAACCGTTCTGGGCGGAAGCCGAGAAGCTGGATATGCCAGTCAGCCTGCACATCCTGACCGGCGTGCACGGGACCGGGCTGTCGGAAGACATCATCCCCAGCTACATGAACCTGCCGCGCGAGATCGCGACGTCGATCCTGGAGATGATCTGCGCCGGAGTGATGGAGCGGCACCCTCGACTGAAGGTGATTTCGGCGGAAAACGACGCGGGTTGGATCGCGCACTATCTGAAGCGACTGGACCACGCGACGTGGCGCTGGGGCCATCGCTATCCGGAGATGAAGAAACCCGCCACGGAGTACTGGCGTAGGCAGGTCTTCTCGACCTGGCAAGACGATGTGCCCGCCGTTCGGACGCGCGACCTGATCGGCGTCGAAACGCTGATGTGGGCGTCGGACTACCCGCACGGCGACTCAACCTGGCCGAACTCGCAAGCGGTGATCGAGACCAACTTCGCCGGGATCCCCGAGGACGAAAAAGAGCTGATGCTGCGCGGCAACATGGCCCGCGTTTATGGCTTGTAGCCCGCAGGAGTATTTCTCGCGTGACGCGCCCCCCTTTTCGCGGGGCGGCTGCGGGTGGCTCGCTGCACCGTCGGCGCGAACGCCCTCATGCGCGGAAGCGCTCGGCGCTCTGCACCATCGATGAGGGTTCAGTGAACCCTCGCACGCTGCGAAGGACAGGAAAAAGAGAATGCGACTGTCAGAGCCACGAATCCCACCGCTGAGCGACGAAGACGCCAACGACGAGCAACGCGAAATCCTGGATCTGGCGAGACAGCGCGGACGTGACCGCGTGCTCAACGTGCAACGCACGATCGCGCGATATCCGGCGCTGGCTCGGGCGCGGGGTCCGTTCACGGCCCACATCATGGGCGGTTCGGCGCTGCCGGAGCGGGAGCGGGAACTGCTGATCCTGCGTGTCGGCTGGCTCTGCCAGTCGGAGTATGAGTTCGGCCAGCACACGCGCTTCGGCAAGTCGCTGGGGCTAAGCGACGAGGAGATCAAGCGCGTCACACTGGGGCCCGACGCCGACGGCTGGGATGCGTTCGACGCCACCCTGCTACGCGCTGCCGACGAACTGCACGGCGACGCTTTCATCAGCGACGCGACCTGGGCGGCCCTGGCCGAGCGCTACAGCCAAGACCAGCTGATGGACGTCGTCTTCACGGTGGGCCAGTACAACCTGGTCTCGATGGCGTTGAACACCTTCGGCGTGCAGTTCGAAGAGGGCGTGACGGGCTTCCCGGACTAACGGGCTTTGTCCCCGCTCAGCCGGTGAACTCACCGCCGTCAACGGGCAAGACCTCGCCCGTGATGTAGCTCGCCTGATCGGAGAGTAGGAACGCGACGGCGTTGGCGATCTCCTCCGGCGTGCCCTTGCGCCCGAGGGGCGTCCCACGCAGCATCAAGCGCTCTTTCTCCTCCTCCCCGGCGAGGCCTTGAGTCATGGGCGTGTCGATGACCCCCGGCGCGATCGCGTTGACGCGGATGCCCTTCCGCGCCAGTTCGAGTGCGAGCGTTTTGGTCATCATCGCGACGCCGGCCTTCGTCACGGCGTAGTCGCCCAGGCCAGCGCGGGGCTGAAAGCCCGCGATCGAGGAGACGTTGACGATGGCGCCGCCATTGCCCGCGGCGATCATGCGTCGGGCGACGGCACGGTCGGTCAGCATGACGCCGGTCAGGTTGACGGCGAGGACCTTCTCCCATTGCTCAAGCGGCTTATAGAGCAAGAGCGACTCGTTGCCCCGACTCGTCAGCCCCACGTCCGGCGACTCGTCCGACGAGACGTAGGCGGCGTGCGAGATCCCCGCAGCCGCGAAGCAGACGTCGAGCCGCCCAAACTCCGAGAGAGCGGCGTCGGCCAGCGCTTCGACGTCGGGCTCCTTGCTCGTGTCGGTGCGGACGAAGATCGCGCGCTGCCCGAACGCCTCGATCGAGGCGACTACCTCAGCGCCGCGTTCCTCGTCGAGATCGGCGATGACGATGTCGGCGCCCTCGCCCGCCAGTCGGGTGGCGGTCGCGCGGCCAAGGCCGCTGGCGCCGCCGGTGATCACCGCGACCCGTCCCTCGAAGCTGCCTTCCATAGTGGTTTCTCTCTCGCTCTGGGGACTTTTCTCTAACGCTCCGCGACGGGGGTGTTTGGATCGCGCGCGCGGTCGTGCGCCGGCAGCGTGTCGACACCAGCTTGCTCGGCGATCATGCCCTTCCAGCTCGGGGAGGGCGTGGTGTGGCCCAGCTGCGGCACGAACTGCGAACGCTCCACCAATTCCATCTCGTGGATGTAGCGGGGGCAGTTGGGGAAGACCTCTCGCACGGCGACGCGAACGATGAACTGCGCCTCGGGAAAATCTGGCAAGAGCGGATCGGCCGCGTCGATCGAGGCGCTGCCGTTAACGCGGGTCCGGGTCTGGCCTTCGAAATCGATGAAGAGCAGGCCGACATCACCCGTCTGCAGCACGTTGCCCATGGACATGTACATGCCGTTGCCGTCGTAGTTGGGGAAGGCGAGCGTGTGCTCGTCGATCACGCGTACGAAGCCGGGAGCGCCGCCCTTGTAGGAGCAACTGGCGTGGCCCTCGGCACTGACGGTGGCCAGGAAGAACATGTCCCGGCCTTCGATGAAGGCGCGTTCTTTGTCGCCGATCGTGTCGGCGACGAAGCCGCCGACCCGCTCAGCCACGCGTTCGGTATCGAACTGGCGTTGTAGTTGGCGCTCGCCGTCGTGAAATTCGTGCGTCATGGCATCCCCTTGTGCCGCACAGCCTAAGAGCTAGTGGGCTTCCGGGTGGCGTCGGTCTCGACTCCAGAAGCTCCCAGGTCGCGCAGTGGCCCTCCAGAGATGGCACGCCCACCGTGTCTCACCGGCTCCGCATCGCCACGGCCGCAACCTAGACTGCGTTGCCAGCCCCGCCTCTCCCGAGGAACGACGCTGCGCGGGGGCTGTGCAGCGCCAACGAAGAATCGCGTAGTCCGCCGCGAAAGGACAGCAACATGCCCGTTGACGAACGCCGTGAGAGCTGGAAACCGGGCGAGCCCTGGGAGGGCGCCCTCGACGAGATCGCCTACATCAAGGAACTGGCGCGCGAGCTCGGCGGCCCAGAGCGGATCAAGCGTCAACACGACGGTGGCCGCCTGACAATCCGGGAACGGATCGACGCGCTCGTCGACAGCGAGAGCTTCATCGAGGCGGGACCCCTGGTGGGGGCGGCTGACTACGACGGCGATGGCAATTTGCGCGCCTTCACGCCCGGCGCGTACGTGATGGGCATGGCCGAGATCGACGGGCGGCCGGTGGCGGTCGGCGGGGAGGACTTCACGATCTCCGGCGGCAGCCCGCACAACGTGCACAAGGGACCGCGCCAGTTCACGCAGCCGCTGTCGCTCGAATTTGGCCTGCCCTACATCCAACTGGTGGAAGGGGTCGGCCACAGCACGAAGTCGGACGAGCAGGCCGGGCACATGGGACTGCCGCAGGGTGACGGTTGGTGGCGCCTGATCGCGCTGCTGAGCGAAGTGCCTGTCGTGGGGGGGATCATGGGATCGTGCGCCGGTCTGCCGGCAGCCGCGGCCTTGATGTCGCACTTCACCGTGATGGTGAAGGGGACGAGCCAGATCTTCCCCTCCGGTCCACCGGTCGTGGAGCGGGCGATCGGGGAGACGCTGAACAAAGAAGAGCTCGGCGGGGCGCAAATGCACGTCCACGAGAGTGGCCAGGTCGACAACGAAGCGGAGGATGAGGAAGACGCGTTTCGCCAGATCCGCGCCTTCCTCAGCTACCTACCGAGTACGACGCACGACGTAGCGGAGCGCGTCGAAACGGGCGATCCGCCCGACCGTCGTCCCGAAGAGCTGCTGAACATCATTCCGCCCAAGCGGACCCGCGCCTACGACCCGCGCAAGCTGATTAAGCATGTCGTCGACAACGGTGAGTTCTTCGAGATGCGTCGCTACTACGGCGGCTCGTTGATCACGGGATTCGCACGCTTGGACGGCTACTCAGTGGGCGTCGTTGGCAACGATCCCCTGGTGATGGCGGGCGCCATGAACGGCGATGCGGCCGATAAGTACGCACACTTCGTCGATCTCTGCGACACGTTCAACTTGCCGATCGTGATCTTCCTGGACATGCCGGGCTTCATGCTGGGCTCGGCGGCGGAGCGCCAGGCGACGATGCGTCGGGGCACGCGAGCGCTGATCGCCAGTTACGAAGCGCAGGTGCCCAAGGTGGAGTTCAACGTGCGCAAGGCGTATGGCGTCGCCGCCGACGCCCCCAACAGCATCGGCTGGCCCTGGGGCGCCAATCTGCGCTTCGGTTGGCCGGCAGGGGAGTGGGGCGGCATCCCGATCGAAGGCGGGGTGGCGGCCGCCTACCGACGCGAGATCGCCAACGCGCCGGACCCGGAGGCGCACCGCACGGACATCGAAGAACGGCTGCTGCGACTGCGATCGCCAATGCGGGCCGCCCACAACTTCGACGTGATCGACCTGATCGACCCGCGCGACACGCGCAAGCTTGCCTGCACCTTCGTCAAAGCGGCGCAACCACTCTTGGGCCGCCTGGCGCAACGCCCGAAGCGCGCGGTGCGCCCGTAGTTGCCTGCTAATCTCCGCGCTATGAGCGAAGCAGGCGGCCCACCCCTCGACGGCCTTCGTGTGATCGACTTGGCGACGACGCGCGCCGAGCTGACCGGGCGCGTGCTGGCCGACCTGGGCGCCGAGGTGATCAAGGTCGAGCCGCCCGAGGGTGCCGAGGCGCGTACGGTCGGCCCCTTCAATGCCGCGGGCGAGTCCTTGTACTGGGCGGCGGTTGGGCTGGGCAAGCGCAGCGTCGTGCTGGATCTCGAGCGGGCGCAGGACCGCGAGCGGCTCCACGAGCTGCTGGCAAGCGCGGACATCTTGATCGAATCGTCCGACCTAGGGGAACTGGAGAGGCTGGGGCTCGACTACGACGAGCTCGCGTCGCGCTATCCCGGACTGATCTATACCTCGATCAGTCCGTACGGCGGGGATGGTCCGTGGGCTGAGCGGGCGGCTTCGGATCTGACGGTGGAGGCGGCCGGAGGGCTGCTGGGGATGCAGGGCGATCCCGATCGCCCGCCGGTACCCGTCGGCTATCCCCAGGCGGCCTTCCACGCGGGCGTGCAGGCGGCGGCGGACATCGCCGTCGCTCTGAACGAGCGCGAGACGTCGGGGCGTGGCCAACATTTGGATGTCTCCCAGCAGGCCGCCATGGTCTGGACCCTGATGAACGCGACAGGATATCCGCCCAACACCGGCGACGACCCACCGATGCACGGCGCAGCGCGCGCGACACGCGTGCCCTTGCTGGCCGGGCGAATCCTGCCCTGCGCTGACGGCTATGTCGTCTTTGGCATGGCTCCGGCGGGGCTCGGATTGCGACACACGCTGCACATGTTGGAGCTGATGCGCGACGGAGGGGAAAGCGCCGATTGGCCCGCGACGGATCTCGACGCATGGGGTGCGGAGATGACCGCCCTCGCCGCCGACGATCCGGACGCG
>CAUYZA010000111.1:0-9133 GCA_963577225.1 Dehalococcoidia bacterium
ACTTGAAGGGCGCGGAACGGGAGTCGGTGCTGAAGGTGCGGGCGCGCTAAGCCAGGCTCAACCCGACCTAGATCACGCCCTGCTCGTGGAGGGCGGCGAGGTCCGCAGCGGCGACGTTGAGTTCGGACTGGAGGACGGCGTCGGTGTGCTCGCCGAGGAGGGGGGCGCGATCGTTCTGCGGGGGTGACTCCGAGAGTCGGATGGGGCAGCCGAAGAGGGTCATGGTGCCGCGCTGGGGGTGGTTGATCTCGACCAGCATGTCGCGCGCCTGGAGGTGTTCGGACTCGAAGAGGTCGCCGCTGTCCATGACGGGACCGGAAGGGACGCCGCACTCGGAGAGGCGCTCCATCGCTTCGAACTTCGTGCGTTCGCGCGTCCACGACTCGATCGCGTCGCGCAGGATGCCCTCGTTGTCCCGCAGTCCGCCGCGCAGGTTCTCGTCGTCTAGCAGGTCCTCGCGGCCGATCGCTTTGAGCAGACCCGCGCCCATGCGCGGGTTGTTGGCGACGACATAGACGTAGTCGTTGGGGCCGCCGGGGGCGCAGGGAAAGAGGCCGGTGGGGGCGCCGGAGGAGTCGCCGTAGCGCGGGACGGGGTCACCGCTGCGCTCGCGGCGCGTCATGGGCACGCGGGTGTAGTTGGTCATGGCGTCCTGCATGGAGACTTCGAGGTTTTGGCCGAAACCGTCGCGCTGGCGCTGCCAGAGCGCGGCGAGGATGCCGATCGCGGCCTGCACGCCGGTACCGGTGTCGCCGATGGTGGGGGCGGGCTTGAGCGGCGGTGTGTCCTTGGTGCCGGTCATGGCCATGGCGCCGCCGGTCGCTTGGGCCACCATGTCGAAGCTCTTGGCATGGGCCCAGGGGCCGGTGGTGCCGAAACCCTTGATGGAGGCGTAGATCAGGCTGGGATGGATCTCCTTGAGCACGTCGTAGCCGAGGCCGAAGCGCTCCATGGTGCCCAGCGTGAAGTTTTCGACGACGACGTCGAACTTGGGCAACAGCTCGAGGAAGAGTTCCTTGCCGCGCTCGCTCTTGAGGTCGAGCGTAAGCGACTTCTTGTTGTTGTTGAGGGTGATGAAGTAGACGGAGTCGGTCTCGTCGCGGCCGCCGAGGCGTCGCCCGGGCTCGCCAGTTCCGGGCGGCTCGATCTTGACGATGTCGGCGCCGAGCCAGCCGAGGGCTTGGGTGGCGCTGGTGCCGGCTTCGTACTGGGTGAGATCGAGGATGCGAACGTCGTCGAGGGCGGGCATGGCGGGTGGCCTTTCGCAGGGCGTCGATGGGGGGAGTCTACGCCGATTGGGAGGCGATTCGGCGCGTGGCGCGACAGTGGTGGTGGGGGCGCGGTGCTAGCCTGCCGCTTCATTGGAAGGGGGCTCGCATGAGCCGAGTTGGCGTCTTTCTGTTTGCGACGGACTATTCGATCAGCCCGAGCGAGGCGGCGGTCGCGATCGAGGCGCGCGATCTGGAGTCGATGTTCATTCCGGAGCACACGCACATCCCGACGTCGAGGAAGACGCCGTACCCGGGCGGCGGCGACCTGCCGAGGGAGTACGCTCACATCCCGGACCCGTTCGTGGAGCTGGCGGCGGCGGCGGCGCTGACGGAGCGGATCAAGCTGGGCACGGGCATCTGCCTGATCCCGGAGCACGACCCGATCGTGCTGGGCAAGACGATCGCGACGCTGGATCGGGTGTCGGAGGGTCGCTTCGTGCTGGGCATCGGGGCGGGCTGGAACCAGGAGGAGCTGGAGGATCACGGGGGCGACTTCAAGCGTCGCTGGGCGGTGACGCGCGAGTACATCCTGGCGATGCGCACGATGTGGTCGGAGCAAGAGCCCAGCTATCAAGGCGAGTTCATCGACTACGAGCCGATGTGGCACTTCCCCAAGCCGGCTCAGGCAGGTGGGCCGCCGGTTCTGCTGGGAGCGAACTCGAAGTGGGCTTACGAGCGGGTGGTCGACTACTGCGACGGCTGGGTCCCGATCCAGCGTGGCGACAACGTGACGCCGATCGCGCAAGGGCTGGAGGAGATCCGTGCCCACGCGGAGAAGGCGGGTCGCGACTTCGGGGAGCTGGACCTGTCGTGCTTCGTGCTGGAGCCGAGCGAAGAGACGTGCCGGGCGCTGCTGGATCTGGGCTTCAGCCGGCTGCTGTGCTGGCTGGGTCCGGAGGATGACGCGATGGCGCGGATCGACGAGTACGGCCGACTGTCGGAGAAGTTGAGCTAGTTGCTAGCGGGATTCGTGATGGGTGGATCGATACGGCAGCGGCGGCTGGGCGACACCGCCGACCGCGCCCATGAGTCCGGCGCATGGGCCAGCTTCTGTGATTAGATGATGAATAATTGTTGAAGCGACTATTGATCGGTTCGCGCAGAGAGCCCGTATAGCCTGGTAGCGCCCCGGGCCGACATGGATCGGCGCAGGATGCGGCGGGATGCTCCGGTGGCGCCGAGGGGTGGGCGAGATGTCTCTTCGGCAGACGGCGAGTCGGTATGTGGTGGGCGGCCTGGCGCTGGCGGCACTGCTGGCCTTGATAGTCTGGGCGACCGCCCCGGCCGCGGCTCAGAGTTCGAGCTACGCGGCGTCGCTATCGGGCGGCGCGGAGGTGCCGCCGGTTGCGATGCCGGCGGGTGGCAGCTTCAGCGCGAGTTACGACGGTAGCGTGATCACGTTCACGCTGACGAGCGACGCAGCGGAGATCGGGCAGGCCCACATCCACCTGGGCGCCGCCGACGAAAGCGGGTCGGTGGCTGCTTTCCTGTTCGGGCCGGCCGATCCGCCGGTGGACGGCGTTGACGTGAGCGGGATGATCGGCGCGGCCGACGTGCTGCAAGGCGATCTCGATTCGCTCGTCGCGGCGCTGGACGCTGGACTGGCGTACGTCAACGTTCACACGGTGATGTACGGGGCGGGCGAGGTGCGCGGGCAGATCGGGCCGACGGCGGCGACGCAAACGAACCCCGGGGCCGTGGTGGAGGCGTACGTCGCCGCGATTAACGCCGACGATGCGGCCGGGGTGGCGGCGCTCTTCGCGACCGGACGGGGTGATTCTGGCGCCGCGAAATAGCTTCAGCGGACGCTTTGAGATCGAGGCTGACTTGCAGAACTTCATCGACCGGGGCGGCAGCTTGACGACGATTGCCCTGGCGGTGACCGGCGACACGGTGACCGCGACGCAGGAGGTGCGCCAGCCGCAGATCAGCGCGTTCGGGATCGATCGGATCATTCGCATCGATACGTTCGTGGTGCGGGACGGCGAGACCGTGTCCGTCAGCCCGCGGCCGGATACGTCGGACCCGGACACGGCGCGCTTCAGTGCGATGCAGGAGGCCGCTGGCGCTGGCGCTGGTGGCGGCGGGGTGGGGTGGGGGGTTCCGGGCTGGTCTCTTTGCCCAATACGGGCAGCGGCGGCCTGGCGGACGGGAGCACCGGCGCGTCGTTGCCGGTCGCGTTGGCGAGCGTACTGGCGGCGCAGACCGTGCTGGGTGGCTTGGGAGTTCGACGCATGACCCGTCGCGGGCGCTGAGCCTTGCTGCCGACCGCCGCGGCCAGAGGGTGACGCCCGCGATAGTGACGCTTGCCGAGCGAGTCTCCGAGGGATGGCGTCGCCCGGTCGCGATGTCGCTCTGCATGGCTGCGATCCGAGGACGTCTGATTCGGTGGACTCGTCGCGGCGTAGGGACGGGGGGGGGGGGGAGCGGGCACCCGAGTTGATCGCCTAGACTCGCGGTTCTATCGAAAGGATGTGCCCCATGGCTGGCGACCCATGCCTCTGGTCCGCGACGCGACAGGCGCAGGCGATTCGCGACGGTGAGCTGACGAGTTCGGATCTGCTGGAGCGGTATCTGGCGCGGATCGAACGGATCAATCCGGACTTGAACGCGGTCGTGACGCAGGACGTCGACGGGGCGCGGGCGGCCGCGGCTGAGGCGGATGCCGCCGTTGGGCGTGGTGACGAGTTGGGTCCGCTGCACGGCCTGCCGGTCACGATTAAGGACGCGCTTGAGACCGAGGGTCTGCGTTCGACGGGCGGCGCGACCGAGCTACGAGACAACGTGCCGGGGCGCGACGCGCCGGTCGTCGCGGCGGTGAAGGCAGCCGGCGCGATCGTGATGGGCAAGACGAACCTGCCACGCTGGTCAGGCGACATCCAGAGCTTCAACGAGATCTTCGGCACCACAGTCAACCCGTGGAACAAGGATCGGGTACCCGGTGGCTCGTCTGGTGGGGCAGCCGCGGCGGTTGCTGCGGGTCTGACGTCGTTCGAGATCGGGACGGACATTGGCGGGTCGGTGCGGTTTCCATCGGCCTTCAATGGCGTGTTTGGGCACAAGCCGAGCTTCGGCATCGTGCCGAGCACGGGCTATCTCGACCACGAGGCGGGCGGCACGACGCAGGCCGACGTCAACGTGGTGGGGCCGATCACGCGGTCGGCGGAGGACCTGGATCTGCTGCTGGGGATCTTGCTGCGCGACGAGTCGCCGTGGTCCATCGATCTGGCGCCCGCGCCGGAGGATGTGACATCGCTGCGGGTCGCGGCCTGGCTGGACGATCCGTTCTGCCCGGTGGACGACGAGGTGCTGGCGGTGACGCGAGCCGCGGCGGCGGCGCTGGAGGCGTCGGGCGTCGCCGTAGATCGCGAGGCGCGACCCGACATCGACCCGCGCGAGGCGTCGGACTTGGGCATGTGGCTGGTGACGTCGGCGACAACGCAGTCGATCCCGATCGATGAGGATGGCAACCTCGCTGATAGCGGGGATGCGGGGCAGGCCGCCAGGCTGGCCGTCAGCCACCGCGCGTGGTTGGACGGGCACATGCGGCGCGAGGCGATTCGCGCAAAGTGGGCGGAGTTCTTTGAGCGTTTCGACGCGATCCTGCTGCCGGTCTGTTTCGTGCCGCCGTTCGCGCATGATCACGAAGGCGACTTCACGTCGCGCACGCTGCTCTGCAATGGCGAGTCGCGGGCGTACAACGACGTGGTGGACTGGACGATTCTGACGGGGATGGCATATCTGCCGTCGACGGTGCCGCCGATCGGGTTGGGATCGTCGGGCCTGCCGATCGGGATCCAGGTGGTGGGTCCGTACGGATCGGATCGGCGCACGATCGCGCTGGCGGCGCATTTGGCGGAGCAGTGCGGCGGCTATCAGGTGCCGCCGATCGCGCGCTGAGCGGCGGCCGAGCGGTCGCATCAATTCGGTTCCGCGTCGCGCTGCGTCCGTGCCTTGGGCGGAGGACCCGCTGCCCTATTATGACTCACCGTTGAAGTAGTAGGCACAAGCGGAGGATCCGATTGCACTCGCTCAGGACGGCATTGGCGTGATCGCTGGCGCCGGCGCGAGCCTCCCCGTCGAGGTCGCCCAAGTCGCGCCCGGCGGCGAATGCCGCTTTCATCGACGCGATGAACAGCGGCTTCTGGGTGAGCGCTGGGGTGATGCTGAGCGGCGCAGTGCTGGCGCTGCCTCTCCCGCGGCGCGCCCGGCTCTTGCAGGTTGAGCGCGCTGTGACGGGAGCCGACCCCTACCCGGCAGCGATCGACGATTGACGCCCGGCTCCGCAGCCCGGTAACGCCGCCCCCAGCGTGTCAGCGCCTGTCACGGTCCCTGCTCGTGCGGAAGGAGCAGGCAGTGTGGTTGGCCACCGCTAGCCAGGGTCAGGAGTTGGTCGGACTGCGCCTAGGCACTCCAGTCGAAGGTCGCGGTCGTTCCGTGTTTTCCTGAGTTATCGATGTCGATGCCGAATGCTTTGATGACCGACTTGGTCGGCGGCGAAATGGTGATCGGTTCACTGAACGGCACCCCCGGCGTGTTGGTGAGCTGGACGGGCTCCGTGGCGCCTTCGTGCAACTCGTCCTGGAACTCCGCGTCGATCAGGCTGCCCACGCGGATGGTGTGACCGTGCCCGTCATGGCTGATGGTGACCGGGGCGCGTTCGACCCCGACCATCTCGCCGGTGAGCTGCCCGAACGCCTCCATCGGACCGCCGACCGCGCCCGTGAGGATCTGGGCGAGATGATCGGCCTGCTCGTCCGTCGCCTCGTCGTCGATGATGATTCCGACCTTCCAGTTGCCTTCCGCCATCGCGCCGGGAGAGTCCTGGACGAAGACCGCTCGGCGGCCGGACAGATCGACGCCATCGGCCTGGCCTGCTTCGATCTCGAACGCGATGAAGCCGATGCAGCGCTCCTCATCCCCAGGGCGCGCGAGGCCGGAGCTGTAGCAAGGGCAGATTGAGTTGCAGTTGCAATGCTCGATGTTTCTTCCACTCAGAGACCAGGCCATGATCGCTCCTCGATGATGCCGGCGCGAAGGCGCCCGTGGATGGCGGGCATCATAGTTCGCACACCCTGGGACTTTCAACTCGTTGGTGTGCTCATCAATGTTGGGCCGGCGGAGGCGCGCCGCTTGGCGGATGCCTGCATGCCGCGAGGCTCGAATCCGGCGCTCCGAATTGGCCGCCGAGTGCGCGCTCGCGCCGAGGAGCAGGTGGGGACTCGGGGGGGCACGCCGATCCGGACCGTTGTCGTCCGGATCGGCGTCACTGTCAGAGGCTGAAGCTGGTCGGGGAGACAGGATTTGAACCTGCGGCCTCTTGACCCCCAGTCAAGTGCGCTACCAGACTGCGCCACTCCCCGAGCAGATGGGAATGGTACCAAAGCGGATCGTCTGCGCGAGTGCGGATGTGGTGTTCACGGCCAGGCGGACGACGCGGACGACGCTACTTGGCGGGGGCGGCGGCTGATTCTTCCGGCTCGAGGCCGAACGCCTCGGCCGCGTTGCGATACCAGATGCGGTCGCGCTGGTGGGCGTCGAGGCCGAGCCGGTCGAAGATGGTCTCGAAGCGGGCGATGTGTTCGGGGATGTCCTCGACGGAACAGTCGGAACCGAAGGTCAGCTTCTCGACGCCGATCTCGTTGCCGATGAAGCCGCCGCTTTCGGCGTGCTCTTCGATCGTCTCGCCGCCGGAGAGGTCGAACATGACGCGCGGACGCCAGCGCGCGACGGAGGCGGCGTCCTGGTAGTAGCCCTGGTTGCCCAGGTGGGCGCCGATGATCCAGAGCTCTGGGCACCAATTGGCGATGGTTTCGAGGTGAAAAGGCAGCATGTAGCGGGCGGACGTTCGGCCCCGTCCGAACTCGCGTACACGCTTGCGCCAGCGTGCGTGGCGCTCCGCGGCTTCCGGGTCGCGCGAGGGGTGCGTGCGCGAGTAGTCGACGGCGCCGCCGATCACGCCCATGTGGAAGACGATCGGCCAGGCCAGCTCTTCGGCCTTTTCGTAGAGCGGGAGGTAGTCCGGCGTGTCGTAGGCGCGCGGCGGGCCGATCAGTTTGCCGCCGCGGTAGCCAAGGTCGTGCAGTTGCTGGATCTTCTCGATGGTGAAGGTCTCGGGGTCGATGATGGCCACGGGCACGAGCTCGTTGTGCGGTTGCATGAGCTTGAGGGCGGCGTCGTGGTCGGGGCCGAAGCGGCCACCGCTGAGCACGGAGGCCTTGACGACGTTTTGCTCGGCCATGACTTCGACGAGTTTTTCGACGCGCGGTGTCGGGTCGGATTCGGGGTTTTCCCAGTCGAAGGGGAAGTGGACGTGGGTGTCCCAGATACGAACGGCGTCAGTCACGAATTTCCCCCTGCGCTGAGCGCCAGCGTATCGGGGTGGTTGGGTAGCCGCGAATGACTGAGTTGCGCTCTTCGCCACGGCCGCCCATGGGCGTTAGGCCGCGGGTTCGAGGGCGGCGAGACGCTCGAGGGCGTCCTCGATCACGTCCATCCAGTCAGGGCCGTTGCGGCGTAGACGGTAGCGCAGGAGCGTGCGGCCGACGGCGACGCCGTCCGGCATGGGGCAGCGCTGGGCTTGCTCGTCGAAGGTGAGGCCCTCGGCCAGGCGCATGACGATGAGGCTCTCCTCGCTCTGCAGGGATTTCGCGCCGAGACGGGCGGCGAGGCTGCGCAGACGAACGGTGCGCAGCAAGGTCAGGACCGGCAACGGCGGATCGCCGAAGCGGTCGCGCAGGTCGGACTCGATCGTGTCGACGCTTTCGGGGCTCTCCGTCGCGGCGAGACGCTGGTAGATCTGCAGCCGCGTGTTGACGTCGTCGATATAGGACGGTGGCAGGTGCGCGACGACAGGTAGGTCGATGGCGACGGCCGGGCCCTGGCGCTTCGAGCTGAGGCGGCGGCCCTCCTTGCGCGCCTTGACCTGTTCGACGGAGTCCGTCAAGAGCTGGGTGTAGAGCTCAAAGCCGACGGCGCCGATCTGGCCGCTCTGCTCCGCACCCAGCAGGTTGCCGGCGCCCCGGATCTCGAGGTCCTTCTGGGCGATTTGGAAGCCGGCGCCCAGCTCGGTGGCGTCGAAGATCGTTTGCAGTCGCTTTTGGGCGGTCTCGGTCAGGGCGGCGTCGTGGTCATAGAGCAAGTAGGCGTAGGCGCGCAGCGCGCCGCGACCGACGCGGCCACGCAGCTGGTACATCTGGGCCAAGCCCAGCAGTTGTGCTTTGTGAATGATGATCGTGTTGACGTTCGCGATGTCGAGGCCGGACTCGATGATCGTGGTGCAGACGAGCACGTCTGCCTCGCCGTCGATGAAGCCTTTCATCACGCGTTCGAGCTGGTGCTCCGGCATCTGACCATGGCCGATCAGGAAACGGGCCTCCGGCACGAGTTCGCGCAGCCAGCGCGTGACGGCTTCGATGCTGTGCACGCGGTTGTGGACGAAGAAGACCTGTCCGCCGCGCTCGACTTCACGCAGGATCGCCTCGCGCACGATCTGGTCGTTGGTCTCCATCACGTAGGTGGTAATCGGCAGGCGTTCTTCGGGTGCTGTCTCGATCGAGGACATGTCGCGGATGCCGGTCAGCGCCATGTGCAGCGTGCGCGGGATGGGGGTGGCCGAGAGTGTGAGCACGTCGACCTCTTGGCGCAGGCGTTTGAGCGCTTCTTTGTGAGCGACGCCGAAGCGCTGTTCCTCGTCGATGATGAGCAGGCCGAGATCCTTGAACTTGACGTCCTTGCCAAGGATGCGATGGGTACCGACGAGGATGTCGACGGCGCCGGCTTCGAGATCGGCGAGCACGGCTTTCTGTTCCTTGGCGGTGCGGAAGCGCGACAGCATCTCGACGCGCGCGGGGAACGCGGCC
>CAUYZA010000112.1:0-9118 GCA_963577225.1 Dehalococcoidia bacterium
CCGATGGCGATTGGGAGATCTACACCATGCGGCCCAATGGCACGGACGTGCTCCACGTGACGGTGAACGTTGAGGGGGCCTCGTCGCCCGCTTGGTCCCCTGATGGAACCCGGATCGCCTTCACCTCCGGCGGCGATGGCGATTCGGAGATCTACACGATGCGGTCCCATGGGACGGATGTGCGCCAACTGACGGCGAACGATGCGGGGGTCTTTGACCCCGCCTGGTCCCCCTAACGCGCCCCGATCCCCGTTCCCCGACTGCCGTCTGTCTCGCGGAGAGGCGGTGGGTGATCCCCACGAATTGGAGCGGCACCCTTGCCCGACCTATTGAAGCGAAGGTCCACGCGCGAGGGGGCGCGGGAGGCCAGCCTACCGCTCGGCCGAAAGCGGACGTTGGGAGGAGGTCTGGGCCTAGGGAATCGACCCGGGTGTAGCCGCGGTTCATACGATGGTTGGCGACTAGTTAGGCTCCGCACGGTCGCTGGGGCCCCTGCTCCGCCCACCTGCTCGGTCCTCAGCGCCCGGGTGACTTCAGAAGTCCGGTGCAGCATCCACGACTGTTGCAGTGCAGGACCATCCCTCGGGGATGCCCGGTACGTAAAAAAATGGGGTGGCGATGGATGGTGAGTGTGCGCGTATCGATCTGGTTGCACCACCTGTGTCCACGTCCGTGGGGAACTGCTGGCCTCGCCTGACGGCGACTCACCGAATACGAGGACCGTGACTTCAAGCGGGCGGTCGGCCGCGTTGGTGACTCGAAAGTTCACGAAACGCTCTCCGCCAGAGGGAGTGCCGCAAAGAGTCACCACAGCCGTGACCTGGTCGAGGTAGTCCACCGGCTGCGCCTTCTGAAGTGCCTCGAGCTCTTGCGCGTGTTCCTCAAGTTCCCGCGCGCGGTCCTTCAGCCCGCTATCCGAACAGGCGGCCGCCAGAACGAGGAGACTGACAAGAATCGTCAGCAAGCCAAGCATGGTGAATCGTCCGAGTTGGAAACGTCGTCGCATACGGGCACGATAGCGAAGACGCGTTAAGGTTCGGCGGCCTCGCCCTCGTCACCCCCAGGGTCTTTCAGAAGAGGGCCGGGGCCCGATCCCCAGACCCCAGCCTGCGTGAAACTCGGCGTGCCGAAGGCGGCCACTACGTGTTTGTGGCGCGAGGGCATTTCCCCCCTTGAGGGGATGCGGCTGGGACGGGACATGGGGGGGCGGTCAGCGTTGAAATCCGTCCCGGCACGGACCGTTCGCGCGAGGAGCGCGCGTGTGGTGGTCTAGCCAACGGCCCACCATCGGGCCCGATTGGGAACGGGCTCCCCAAGGACCGCCCGCAGCGTACGGGCCGGTGGCTGATGGCGGTCGTACGGGGTGCGGCGACCTGATCCAGAGTGGACTACGCGGGGACGAGGCTGATTGTTACGGCGAACGGCAGAGTGAGTTTGTCCCGCCCCACCCACCATCGAGAGACGGCCAGCGGCACGCGTCCAGGAACCGCTGGCTCTGCCAGCCCTAACTTGAAACGTGGTACAAAGCTGGGGGCAGGCCAGTGCGCTGCCCCACAGCCGTTGATCCTCTTCCCGTCATCCCTGGCGAGCCGGGTGTAACTTCGGTCTCCGAGCCGCGGACCGCTCTATCCTGCGCGCCTGCATCGGACGCGATCGACGGGAGCCCAGCATGACCAGCGAAACCACCACGACCGGAGCCGCGCTTGTCGCCGACTCCTTGCGCGCGATCGGCGTCGACACCATCTTCGAGGTGCCCGGCGATCCGATCGGCGCCATCCTGACCGAAGCGGCGCGCGCCGAGATTCACCCTTATACCTTCCGACATGAGCAGGCAGCGGCCCTCGCCGCGCAGGCCTGGTCCTACGCGACCGGCAAGCTGGGCGTCGCGGTCGTGCCTTCTGGTCCGGGAATGACGAACGCGATTACAGGCCTTTATACCGCGTGGGCGAATACCTGGCCGCTGTTGTTGATCGGCGGCAACGGGGCACAGGCGCGCGCGGGTCTGGGCGACTTTCAGGAGACGCCGCAAGTCGCTGCCGCCACGCCCTTTTGCAAGCTCTCCGTAGCCGTCCCCAGCGCTGCCCGCATCCCCTACTACATCGGTGCAGCGCAGCGCGCCGCTCTCGGCGGGCGACCGGGTCCGGCATACTTGGACCTACCGGCCGATGTGATTACCAGCGAAGTTCCGCTCAACGCGACCGAGCCTCTCCCTGCCCCGGCCCCGACGCCAGCTCCGACCGCCGCGGCTGCCGACATCGAACGCGCCATCGACCTGCTCATCTCCGCTCAACGTCCGCTCCTGCTTGTCGGCAAGGGCGCTGCCTGGGCGGGCGCGGACAGCGAGCTGCGCTCGCTCGTCGATCGGCTCCAGCTCCCCTTCCTGCCCTCGCCGATGGGCAAAGGCACCATCCCCGATGACCATCCGCTCAGCGCGGCAGGAGCCCGCTCCGACGCTCTCCAATCAGCCGATTGCATCCTGCTGGTCGGCGCCCGCTTGAATTGGATCTTCCACTTCGGGGCGCCACCTCGCTTCGACCCTGAGGTGAAGGTGATCCAGGTTGACATTGAGGCGAGCGAGATCGGAAACGCCGTCCCGGCCACGGTCGGTTTGGTCGGTGACGCGAAAGCGGTCACGCGCCAGCTTCTCGACGCCGCTCCCGAGACGCCGCTCACGATCGACGCCTGGCGGCGCACACTGAGCGCGGCGTCAGAGTCCAACGCCGCGCAAATTGCCAGTCTGATCGACGCGGACGACGGCCCGATGAACTTCTACCGCATGTATCGCGACATCGCCGACGTGCTGGACGACGACGCGACCGTCGTCGCCGACGGCGAGAGCACGCAGGCCGTCTCCCGGGTGATGCTGCCCAACCGCCTGCCGCGGCACCGCCTCGACGCTGGTACGGGTGGCTGCATGGGCGTCGCCGTGCCCTACGCGATCGGCGCACAGGTGGCGCGCCCGGAGAAGCAGGTCATCTGCCTCAACGGTGACTTTGCCTTCGGCTGGAACGGGATGGAGGTGGAGACGGCGGCGCGCTACCAACTGCCGATTGTCTTCATCGTTGCCAACAACCGCTCGATCGCGATGCGCGGCAGCTACGGACGCTATGGCTACGGCGAAGTTCCAGAGTCGGATGATCCGCTGCGCTACGACCAGATGATGGACGCGCTGGGCGGCCGGGGCGAGTTCGTCGCCGATCCGACGCAGCTCCGCCCCGCGCTCGAACGGGCCTTCGCGGAGCGCAAGCCGGCGCTGCTCAACGTCCTGATCGACAAGAATCCGCAGCGCAAGCCGCAGGAGTTCTCCTGGCTCGATCGCCTCGGCCGGATGCGCTACGACAACAGCGACGAGGAGCAGAAAAAATGAAGCCGCTCGCAGGGATTCGCATTCTCGACTTTACCTGGGCCCAGCAGGGCCCCTATGCCACGGTGATGCTCTCCGACATGGGGGCCGAGATCATCAAGATCGAGCACCGCGAGGGGGAGCGTGGCCGCTGGGCCGCGTCCGGCCAGCCCCAGCCCGTCCCCTACTTTGTCGCGCACGACCGCGGCAAGAACAGCGTCACGCTCGACGTGCGCAAGCCCGAAGCGCGCGCAGTCGTGATGAAGTTTGTCGAGCGCGTCGACGTCGTCGTCAGCAATATGCGCCCCGGCGCGATGAGCAAGCTGGGACTCGCATATGACGACCTGCGCACCGCCAACGATCAGATCATCTATGCGCGTGCTTCCGCCTTCGGCCCCAACGGCGAGCGCACCACGCTGCCCGGCAACGACATTATCGGACAGGCCAACGGCGGCATCATGACCAAGACCGGCCCTCCCGGATCGCAGCCGATGCCCGCTGGCGCCGCGATCGCCGACCAAATCGGCGCTATGCACCTCTGCACCGGGATCCTGGGCGCCCTGGTCCACCGCGAGCGCAACGGCGAGGGGTGCGAGGTCGACGTCTCGCTGTACGGTTCCCAGATCGCCTTGCAAGCATGGGAAATCGACACGGAGTCAATGCTTGGCGAAACGTCCGAGAAGGTCGGACCGGGCCATCCCTTGATCACCCCGCGCGGCGTTTGGCGTGCCTTCGAGACAGCCGACGGACATATCGTCCTCGGCGGCGTCAATACCCCGCGCTTCAAGGGCCTCTGCAAGTCGATGGGACTGCCGGAGTTGGCCGACGCCTATCCCAATGATCTCGCCCGTGCCGAAGGGATCGACGACATCTTTGCCAGCCTCGAAGCCCGCTTCGGCCAGGAGCCCACCGACTACTGGCTGCCTCGTTTCGAGCGGCATGACGTGATCGGCGCCGCTGTCCAGAGCTACGGCGATATCTTGCGCGATCCGCAGGCGCGCGCCAACGGATACGTCACCCCGGTCGAACATCCGCACTATGGGACGATTGAAATCGTCGGCTCCGCGATCCAGTACAACGGCGAGCCCACGGTTCTTCAAGGACCACCGCCCGAGCTTGGCGCGCATACAGAAACCTACTTGGAGGAGCTCGGCTACAGCTGGGATGAGATCAACGCCCTGCGCGAGGCCGAGGTGATCTGATGGTGGCCCGGCTCGCCAAGCCCTGGCCAGTCATCGCGCGGACCGCCCACGATGGGTTCATCGTGGGGAGCGGTACCCGTCGGCTATCGCCCGGGAATGGCGACGAACTTCCACGACCTGCCCGAGGGCACTGTCACGCCCTCTTGACCGACCCTGGATGAGTTCGAGGCCGAGTATCGTAAGGGCATCGGCCAGCCATCTGGATCGGCGGGCCCGAGACGGGCATTGCGAAATTCGAGCAGCGCCTGGCTCAGGTGCCGATCGACGGCACGATCATGCGCATGCCCCCCGGCATCGACCACGATCGCGCCGTCCAGCTCATGACGCGCGTCGCGGAACGCATCGTGCCCCACTTCGGAGACTGATCGACCCGCCCGCGCCGGGGACGTCCTCGCAAGGGAACGGTGACACGGGCCTCCGCGCCCTTCGCTGACCGGGCTCCTAGATCGTGTTCCCGACGTCCAGGCGTGTGGCCTTCACAATCTCGTCATCGTGTGGCCGCGTAGACTGGTCAGAAGGTCCCGGAACGACTTTGCGCGCTGCGCGTCGGCTGCGGACACGCAGTATCTTCGCCTGGGAATTCAGTGTGTCTAGGCCGACGCCGGACTGTCTCCTCACTGGGCATTAGACTCCACCCGGGTCGAGAAGCGCAAGCCTAGTCCGAGTCCCGACACGCGCATCGAGGAGGATCGATGAAGTACGACATCGTGATCATTGGCGCCGGGTCGGCCGGCGCAATCCTGGCCACGCGGCTGTCGGAGAACCCCGAGCGCTCCGTGCTGCTGCTGGAGGCGGGGCCAGACTATCCCGATGCGGACAGTCTGCCCGATGAGGTGAAGTACTCAAACCCCGGCGGGGCCGAGATCACGAGCACCCACAACTGGGAGTTCAAGGCCCGAGCCACGGATGCGAACGAGATTGAGGTCCCGCGCGGGCGGGTGACGGGCGGATCGAGCGCCATCAACGCCACGATTTTTCTGCGCGGGGTGCCGCAGGACTACGACACTTGGGCGAAGCAGGGCAACGATCAGTGGAGTTTCCAGGAGTTGGTGCCCTACTTCAACAGGATCGAGACCGACACGACCTATCGGGACGATCCCGGAGATTTCCACGGGTCCGGCGGGCCGATCATCTGCCACCGGTTCCCTCGCGACGAGTGGCTAGCAGGGTCCAGCGCGTTCGTCGAAGCATGCTTGGACGCCGGGTTTCCCGCATGCGAGGACGCGAACGCGCCAGGCACCACGGGGGTGGGGCCGATGCCCTTGAACAACCCCAACGGAATCCGCTGGTCGACGGCGATCGGCTATCTGGGGCAGGCCCGCCAGCGGCTGAACTTGACGATCCGGCCGCACGTCGCGGTCAAACGGGTGGTCTTCGACACATCGGGCGAGCGCCCCCGGGCGATCGGCGTCGAGGTGATCTCGGGCGATGAGGCGTTCGTCGTGGAGGCCGAGGAGGTCATCCTCAGCGCGGGAGCGATCGGCTCGCCGCAATTGCTTCTGCTCTCGGGCGTCGGACCTGAGGCACACCTCAAGGAGCGCGGGGTTCGTCCACTGCTCCAGTCGCCCGGCGTGGGGCAGAACCTGCGGGACCATCCCATCCTCTCGGTTGTCTGGGAGACCAAACCTGAGGTCCCTCTGGACGAGGCGGGACCCAGTCATCAGACGATGCTGCGATACACAGCCGATGGCTCTCCGTTGGAGAACGACATGATCGTCTGGATGTTCGCGGTCGCGCGCGAACGACATCATCGATTTGGGCGGCGGCCGCCGATCGGCATCAGCTCGATCCTCGGTCTGAACCTCGCGCTAGGAAGTGGCCAACTCCAGCTCCAGTCGAGCGACTACCGAGACCAGCCGGTGCTGGACTATAACTACCTCGCGGAAGCCGAAGACCGCCGGAGGCTTCGGGACGGAATCCGAATGCTCGTGGGGCTCGAGACCCACCCCTCGATGTCGGCGCTCATCGACCGACGGGTGGGCCCGCTGGACTCGGACCTCGAATCGGATGACGCTCTGGATGCGTGGATGCGAAGCGAGGTGGCGACCGGACACCATGTCTCCGGTACGTGCAAGATGGGACCCGAATCTGACCCGATGGCGGTTGTCGACCAGCACGGTCGCGTGCACGGCACCGATGGGCTGCGCGTGGCCGACGCGTCGATCATGCCCGACTGCGTCCGCGCAAACACGAATGTAACGACGATGGTGATTGGCGAGCGCGTCTCCGACTTCGTTATCGCGGGCGCGTAGGTCCCCCGTCCTGGCCCCCTAACGCGCGGCGATCAGCGCCCCCCGACTGCCATCTGTCTTGCGGAGAGGCGGCGGTGATCCGCACGGGGTCCACTTTGCATTGGAGCGGCACCCTTGCCGCGCCTATTGAAGCGAAGGGACGCACGATACGGGACGCGGGAGGCGAGCCGCAGTCGAACTCCGCTACTTTGCAGGCCCGGCGAGGCTTCAACTCGCGGCCAAGCCGACGCCCAAACCCATGCCACAGGGAAAAATGCAGAGCGTGGCTTGGGCCGATACCAGTCCGTGCGACACCAGCCCCATAGGGTTAAGAGGAGGTCGTGCGGCGCCGACCTCCACACCCCCGCCTCCTGAGGGGAAAAGGTCAAGGGTGCTCACATTGGGGCTTGTGGTGGCCGGTTCGCGTTGGCTCGCGATGGGACGGAGACCCCGGAGATCGCCCATGGAATGGGGGCCGTTAGGACTCGAACGAACCGCCTGTGACCGACCCGAGCGAGGGTCTAATCCGGCGGTCCGGGGTTCGAATCCCCGAGGGCCCACCAAACGGCGGAGCAATCCCCCGAGTTCATTGGCCGGACGGGGGGGCACCCACGGCCACGGCCACGGCTTCGTCGACCGTCATCCCCACCGGCAACTGCACCGCCTGCTAGCGCGGATCCACAGTGATGGCGACGCCCTGCGGGCCGAAAGCGCAGATGGGCGGCCTTATCCGAGGCGATACCCGCGGTACAGTGCTGTAGCGCACCCGGCTGGTAGAGTCAGATCCTGGACTCCCGATCCTGTTAAGGCGTTGCCCCGCCCAGGGATTCGCGGTCCGTTTCGGTGGTGGTACAGATCCGGAATTCTGATCGCTGCGGATTGCAGAGGCGCTTGGGTGACGAGGCCCGCGACTGCGGACCCCGAGATCTCGCGCTTCGTCGCCGCTGGGTGCGGTGAGTCCTGTGAGAGCATCGCCTGCGGCCCCGGATCACGTGGCGGGCACCGTCGCAGCAGGAGAAACCCGCGACGGGACCGGTGACATGAGGGGTTCTTGTGCCCTGAAAGACAGATTGTACGGACAGTCGCAGTCCGCAGACTCCCAAACGGGGCCTGAAGGATCACTATGAGCCCGAGTTTCGCTGACCTGCAACTGCATGATGATGTGCTGCGCGCGATCGAAGGGCTCGGATTCGAGCAGCCGACGCCGATCCAGGCGCAGACGATTCCGCTGCTGCTGGAGGGCCGCGACGTGCTGGCGCAAGCGCAGACGGGGACGGGTAAGACGGCGGCCTTTGCGCTGCCGATCGTGCAACGGGTCGACACGTCGCGGCGCGAGGTGCAGGCACTGGTGCTGGCGCCGACGCGCGAGCTGGCGATGCAGGTCGCTGGAGCGGTGCAGGACCTGGGCCGGACGAGCGGCCTGGCAGTGCTGCCGATCTACGGCGGGCAAGCGTACGACCGGCAACTGCGCGGTCTGCGATCCGGGGTGCAGGTGGTGGTGGGGACGCCGGGGCGGGTGATGGATCACATCCGTCGAGGCTCGCTGGATCTCTCCACGGTGCAGACCGTTGTCCTGGACGAAGCGGACGAGATGCTGGACATGGGATTCGTGGAGGACATTGAGTTCATCCTGGGTGAGGTGCCTGCGGAGCGGCAGATCGCGTTGTTCTCGGCCACGGTGCCACGCCGGATCGATGCGCTGATCCGCCGCCACCTGCGCAATCCTGCGCGGGTCGCGATCGCGCAGGAGGCGGTGACGGCGACGCAGACCCGGCAGATGTACGTCGAAACGCCGCATCACGAGAAGGTGGAGGCGCTGACACGGATCCTGGACATCGAAGCGCCGAGCTCGGCGATCGTCTTCTGCCGAACGAAGCGCGAGGTGGACGAGCTCGCCGAGCGGTTGCAATCACGTGGGTACCAAGCGGCTGCGATTCACGGCGATATCGGCCAGGCGCAGCGCGAACGCCTACTGCTCGCCTTCCGCGATGGACGGGCGCCCTTGCTGATCGCCACCGAAGTGGCCGCGCGAGGGCTGGACATCCCGGAGGTGACCCACGTCTTCAACTACGACATTCCCGGTGACGTGGACGCGTACATCCATCGCATCGGTCGCACAGGGCGGATGGGACGCACGGGACACGCGATCACCTTCGTGGCGCCGCAGGAGATGCGGAAGTTGCGCCTCATCGAGCACCGGATTCGGCAAAAGCTGACCAAGATGCGGGTGCCGACCTCCGGGGACATCGCGGAGCGGCGCCAGGAGCGATTCCGCCGGTCGCTGCAGATGACGATCGAGTCCGGCGTCGCGAGCCGGTACGCGTCGCTTGCGGACAAACTCG
>CAUYZA010000113.1:0-9087 GCA_963577225.1 Dehalococcoidia bacterium
CGGCGTCAACGTGCTCGCCAATCGCTTGGCCGAGTTCATCGAACTGCTCGACGAGGCCGGGGTCGAACACGACTTCACCGCCGACAACTGGCAGGTCCAGCACTCCGGCGGAGGCGCCTGGAAGTACCTCGAAAACCCGCTCCAGTACAAGGCCATGGAGCTCGCCGCCAAATACCCGCGCGACGAATTCTTGGAGAAGATGTGGAGCCATGGCTCGGCCGCGATGCCGACGCTGGACTTCCAGCAGATGCTGGAGTCCGAGCACTACCGCGTCAGTGGCCAATTTCACGACGTTCCACACGACGCGATCGGACGCTCCTTCAGCTTCAGCCGCAGTCCCGTCGACGGCGTGATCCCCCAGCGCCCGATCCAGCGCGCCCCGCTGCTCGGCGAGCACAGCGCCGACCTGCTGGCGGCTACCAGCGACGACACCGAACCGTCCGAGGGCCGAGCTGAGCTTCCGCCGCTGCCGCTGGCGGGTATCCGCGTGCTCGACTTCACCTGGGTTGTCGCCGGTCCGCTGGGCACACGCATCCTGGCCAACTTCGGCGCCGAGGTGATCAAGGTCGAATCGTCGGTCCGGATGGACGCCCTGCGAGCGCAGCTTCTGCCCGGCAACCGCTACCACGTGGACCTCGGTGACCTATTTAACGACGCCAACACCGGTAAATGCTCGCTCACCCTCGACCTCACCAGCGACCGTGGCCGCGACCTGATCCGCGACCTGATCGCCAAGTCCGATGTCGTCGTCAATAACTACACCGCGGGCAAGCTCGCCGCGATGGGCTTCCCCTACGAAGAGCTGCGCGACCTCAACCCCAAGCTCGTCCTCATCCACCTGCCGGGCGTCGGCGGCGACAGCCCCTGGGTCTCGCACCGCACGCTCGGCAACTTGCTCATGGCCGCCAGCGGTCAGAACTTCCTCATGGGCTTCCCAGACCGTCCGCCACGCGGCATGGGCATCGCCTACCCCGACTTCACCTCGCCCCATCTGCTCGTTGCCAGCGCCCTGGCGGCGCTGCGTGAAGCCGAACGCTCCGGCGAAGGCCGCGAGATCCAGCTCTCGCAACTGTCCGCCACCGTCTCGTTGCTGGGAGCCGAGTGGATGCGCTTCGCCCAGACTGGCCAGCAGCCACCTCGACCCGCAAACCGCGACCCCAACTACTGCCCCCATGGCGTCTACCCCACGCGCGGCGACCCTAACGACGGAGACGATCAGTGGATCGCGCTCGCCGTCGCCTCCGACGACGAATGGAGCATGCTGGCCGGCCTGATGGGCGACGCCGCCCCATCGGACCCAGCCCTGTACGCGACCGACGCCGGCCGCCGCGCCAACGAAGACCATCTGGACGCGAGCCTCGCGGCCTGGACCGCAACCCAAGATCGCTGGGCGCTGGCTGCGCTCTTGCAGACCGCGGGCATCGCCGCGGCGCCCGTCGAGAACCTGCGCGACATGATCGAAACCGACCCCCAGATGCGCGATCACTACCAGCGCATCCGCCAGCCCAGCGACCCCGACTTCGAGATCACGATCGACGGCGAACCGATCCGCCTCGCCGGGCAGGATCGGGTACTTGAGCGCGCCCCAACTCTGGGCGAGCACAACGAGTACGTCCTGCGCGAAATCCTCGGCCTGTCCCAGCAAGAGTTCGACACGCTCGTCGCCGACCGCGTCGTCGCCTGACCCTCCCCCACGCCCCGGCGCGCCAGACCACAACTCCCCCTATGGGCCGCCCCTATGGGCGATAGGTGGGCCCCGAGCCCGGACCCAGTTGCGTCCGGATTACGTTCTGCGCCATCTCCACCCATTGGCACATGATCGCCCGCGTGTCGCGCGGATCGATCAGGTCCAGCCCCGTCGCCTCCGCCGTCCGGAACGGCGAACTCAGCGCTTGCAGCTCTGCCTCCAGCTCCTGACGCTTCGCTTCGGGGTCCGCGGCCGCCTCGATCACCCGACGGAATGCCGCCGACGTCCCGCCCTCAATGTGCATCGACCCCCAGTGCCCAGAAGGCCAAGCGTAGCGCTGGTAGAGATGCGGACCCGGCCGGTACTGCAAGCTCCCCGCGAGCCCGTACGACTGCCGGCAAATGAAGGAGAGCCACGGCATCTTGCTCTGCGTGATCGCGTAGACCAGCCGGGTCCCCGCCCGCTCGATCCCCTGCTTCTCCGACTCCAGCCCCACCATGAAGCCTGGGTCGTCCATCAGCACCACCATCGGTAGATGGAACGTGTCGCACAGCTGGACTAGCCGCGCCGACTTCTCCGCTGCCGCCACGTCCATCGACCCGCCCCGCCGGTTCGGGTTGTTCAGCATCACCCCGATCGGGTAACCGTTCGCCCGCGCCAAACCGATGATTCGCGATGACCCATAATCCGGCGCGATCTCAAAGAACGACCCCTCATCCAGTACACCTTCCACGATCACACGCGGGTCGTACGGCGAGCGCTTGTCGCGCGGGATCAGTGTCAGCAGTCGCTCGTCGCGTCGCGCCGGATCATCCGTCGGCTCGGCTCGCGGCGGCATCTCCCAGACGTTGTCCGGCAGATAGCTGAGGAAGACCTTGACCTGCGCGATCGCGTCGGCCTCGTCCTCCGCCGCATTGTCCACCACGCCGCTGATCCGCGTGTGGATCTTGTAGCCGCCCAGATCCTCCTTCTGGATCTCGTGCCCCAGAGCCGCCTTCACCACCGGCGGCCCCCCGGGAAAGACCTGTCCCGTCCCTTTCGCGATCACGCTGAAGTGGCTCAGACAGGGCATCGGCGCTAGTCCGCCCGCCGCCGGGCCCAAGACCGCTGTCGCGACGGGCGCCACGTTGAGAATGTCCGACAGCGCGCCGAAGAACTCCCCGTCTGGGATGTACGTCCGTCCGATCGCCGTAAACCCCGTCACACTTCCGCCCGCGCCGTCCAACAGGTTCACCGTCGGCAGCCGCAGCTCCAGCGGGCCGGGATGCCCGTGTCCCACATCGACGCCGCTGCGATCCCCTTCGCCCGACCCACCCCGCACCGTGAAGTCCTGCCCCGACACATAGACCCGCCGCCCGTTCACCAACGCCAAGCCACGCACCCCCGCAGACGGCGTGAACTCGGAAAGCTTTCCCTCGGCGTCGTACGTCGCGCCGCCCTGCAGCTTGCCCATCTGCTCGAACGTGCCCGCGTCGACCAACAACTCCAGGCGCTCGCGAATCGTCAGCTTACCCTGTCCGTGCTGCCGATCGACCCCCTCCTGCCCACCCATCCGTTCGGCCAGCTCGTAGCGTCGCTTTATCTCGTCGATTTCGGGTTGCCAACTCATCGCCGTCTCCTCACCATCTCAGCGCAGCGGCCGCGCTCACCCTGGAACTCCGGCGTCACAAAGAACGAGGAGCCACGCATCGCGTGACTCCTCGCCGTGTTGCCTGCCTCTGCTGGCTGGCTGATCCCGTCTAGGTCGCCCAGCTGACGTCCTTTTGACCGAAGTGCTCTTTGCCGTCCGCGAACTGCTCGAACTGCAGTCCCGGCTCGTTCGCCATCACGTTCGCGCCGAAGTACAGCTTGATGTGATAGGCACGCGACTCCAGGATGCGGTTCAGATCCCGCATCGCCTCCACGCGCTCCGCCGAGTCGAAGATCCCCGTCACCTTCGTATACGCCGCCTGCAGCTCGGCATCCTTGTCGGCCTTTGGCAGCGCGAAGTCGAACGGACCGTTCTCGCGCGCAACGAAGGCCATCTGTTGCCAAACGTCGGCGCGCACCGACATCCCGGCCATCATCACCGCCGTCAGTTCCTGGGTCCACTCGACGTAGTAGTCCGGGCTCGGCCGCACGACGATGTTCATCTTGATGTTGAACTCCGCCAAGCTGGCCTGGATAAACTCCGCCTGGGCAATCGCCACGGCGGCATTGTTGATGTTCATGTCGTACTCGAAGCCGTCGGGCAAGCCGGCCAGTTCCAGCTCCTCCCGCACGCGCGCCGGGTCGTACGTCACCAGCACCTCGTCCTCGTCGAAGAACTCCCCAGTGGCCGGGCCAAGCCAGCCCCACTTGTTCGGCGTGTGCAGCCCGTCGTAGATCACGTCGACGAGCAAATCCCGGTCGATCGCGTGGTTAACCGCCTGGCGCACATGAATGTTGTCCCACGGCGGCAGGTTCGGGTTGATGTAGAAGAAAGAGTTGGCATTCGTCGCCCGGATCCGGACCTCCTTGCCGGCCTCGCGCAGGCGGTCCAGGTCTTCCGTCGGCGGCCCGTTCATGTAGTCAAACTGCCCCGCCAGGAGTCCGTTCACTCCCTGCGAGCCGTCCACGGCCTGGGTCAGGGTGAGTCGCTCGACCAGCGGCGCTCCCTCCTGCCAATACTCGGGGAACGGCTCCTGGACGTAGTCACCGTCCAGATCTTCATCGACATACATAAAGGCGCCCGTGCCGACAGGAGCCTCACGGCTGTTCACCTCGTTGATGCGATCGAACGCGCTTGGCGCCGTCAGCATCCCCGCCCGGTCGCCCAACACGCGCAGCAGCGGCGAGAACGGCGCGTTCATCTCGAACACCGCCGTCTGATCGTCCACCGGCACCACGGTTTCGACACCGGAGATGTCGGCCTTCACGTTGGAGCCATCCAACGTCTTGGCCCGCTCGATGTGCAACCGCACCGTGTCGCCGGTCAGGTCCGTCAGGTCGTGGTATTTGACTCCGCTGCGTAGGTTGAAGATGACCTCCAGCGGGTCCGGAATCTCCCAGGTCTCCGCCAGGCTGCGAGCCGGCGTCGGCGTGAGCTCCGAGTCGTAGCCAACCAAGTTGTCGTGCGCGGACCACAGCATGCGGTGGTCGCCGCCGCCCGTCCCCGTCACTCCTTCCAGCCCGCTCATGTTGCCCACCATCGGGAAGCGGACTTCCCCGGTCCGCACCTGAGCGACCGCGGCCGGCTCCTCCTCCGCCTCCACCGCCTGCTCTTCGGCTTGCTCGGCCTGCTCCTCAACCTGGTCCGCCTGTTCGGCGGCCTGCTCGGCCTGGGCGTCTGCCTGGGCCTCGTCGGCAACCTGCGCGACGGCGCCATCGTCGTCATCGTCGTCATCGCCGCAGCCCACCAGTGCCAAGCCGGCGGCGCCAACCCCTGCCTTTCCGCTCGCGCTCAGCAACGTGCGTCGTGAGATGCGCCGCTGCGCGTTCCGGACCCAGTAGTTTCGCTCACTCATCGAAGCAGCCCCTTTCGCTCGCTCTCGCACCAGCGGCGGAGAGTCGCTGCCGTCACAAAATTATTCTGGCGCGCAGTATAAATCACCGTCCGCGGTCGTCAACTATCTCCTGTCGCCCGAATGAGCTTGAGTCCACCCGGACCGAGCGACTAGGCTGGCGCAGCCGCGCGGCCGGCACCGCCCGTGCCTGGATGCTCTGGCCCGTCGGCTGCTGCTCTTCGGCGGTATGTGCATTAGGGAACGCGGGATGACCAAGTACATCGCCCGACGCCTGGTCGCCACGATTCCCGTCCTGATCCTGATCTCCGCCATCACCTTCTTCGCGATCCGCTTGCTCCCTGGTGATCCCGCAATCGCACTGCTCGGCCCGGAGGCGGACCTCAACCTGCTCGAGGCTCTGCGCGAAGAGATGGGCCTGAACAAGAACGTCGTCGTCCAGTACTTCGAGTGGATCGGCAACGCCTTCCAAGGCGACTTCGGTGAGAGCCGGCGCTCCGGCGACACCGTCACCGCCCTCGTCCGCGACCGGCTTGAGGTCACCATTGAGCTGGGCATCTTGTCGCTGATCTTGGCCGTCGTGATCGCGGTTCCCATCGGCCTGCTCGCCGGATCCCGCCCCAACACCCCCTTCGACTACTTGGGCACGCTCTTCGCCGTGCTCGGCGCCGCGATCCCGAATTTTTGGCTGGCCCTCGTCCTGATCCTGATCTTCGCCGTCGAGCTGGGCTGGTTCCCGGCGCTCGGCTTTACCAGCTTCCGCGATGATCCCGTGGAGAATCTGCGTGGCATGCTCTTACCCGCTGTTGCGATCGGCGTCGCCCAAGCCGCCATTCTGGCGCGACAAACGCGCGCGGCCATGGTGGAGGTGCTGCAGCAAGACTACGTCCGCACCGCCCGCGCCAAGGGGCTGCGTGAACGGAACGTCATCATCCGGCACGGCTTCCGCAACGCCCTCATCCCCGTCGTCACCGTGCTTGGCCTGCAAATCTCCAACGTCATCGGCGGCGCCATCATCATCGAATCCGTCTTCTCGCTGCCCGGCGTCGGCAAGCTCCTGATCGACTCGATCTTCAACCGCGAGCTCGTCACGGTTCAGGCCTTGGCGTTGATGCTGGCCGTCTCCGTTGCCCTCAGCAATCTCTTAGTGGACGTCTCCTACGCCTACCTCGATCCGAGGATCCGCTATGACTAGCGTCGCCGCTCCGTTGCCGTTCCAGACCCGACGCTTCGCCCGCGAGCGGCAGTTCGCGCGTCGCTTCTCGCACCGGCCGGCCGGCGTGGCCAGCCTCTTGGTGATCTTGATCGTGCTCTTCTGCGCCATCTTCACCGGCGTCGCCGCCACCCACGATCCGATCGCGCTCGACTACGACACTCGCTTCGCCGGCCCCTCCTTCGATCACTTCCTCGGCACCGACAGCCTCGGCCGCGACACCTACTCTCGCATCGTGCACGGTGCCCGCACCGCTCTCCTGGTCGGCATCATCTCGGTTGGGATCGGCGTCGGCATCGGCCTGCCCTATGGACTCCTGGCCGGCTACCTCGGTGGCTGGAAGGACGAGATCATGATGCGCTTCATGGACGCGCTCTACGCCTACCCCGCCCTCTTGCTCGCCCTGATCATCATCGCCGTGCTGGGAACGGGGGTGTTGAACGTCATGATCGCCATCGGCGTCGTCTTCATACCCGGGCTCGCCCGCCTTGTCCGAGGCAGCACTCTGTCCGTCGCACAGATGGAATACGTCCTCGCCGCCCAAACGATCGGCGCGCCCACGCCCCGCATCGTCTTCCGCCACATCGCGCCCAACATCCTCGCGCCGGTCATCGTCCAGGCCTCGCTCGGCATCGGTTTCGCCATCATCGCCGAGGCCGGGCTCAGCTTCCTCGGCCTTGGCACCCAGCCTCCGGATCCGTCCTGGGGCTCGATGCTGGGGGCGGCCCAACGCTTCCTCACCAGCGAAGCGACGCTCGCCATCTTCCCCGGCCTGGCCATCGTGATCACCGTGCTCGCATTTAACCTGCTCGGCGACACCATGCGCGACTTGCTCGACCCGAGACTGCGCGGCTCCGACTAACCCCTCGCCCGCGGTCGCAGTCTGCCTACAACCCCGCCCAGGCCGCCTGGCTCCCCACCAGCCCCAGTGCGCGGGCGGCCCGCGGTGCCTCGATCGGCATCACGAACAGCTCCGCCTCGCCGTCTCGCGTCGAGCTGAACAGCAGAGCGTCGCCATCCGGCGACCAGGCCGGGCCGGAGTCGCTCCACAACTCG
Source organism: Dehalococcoidia bacterium (assembly GCA_963577225.1). Lineage (GTDB taxonomy): Bacteria > Chloroflexota > Dehalococcoidia > Bin125 > Bin125 > JAPUIR01. Next base: position 7,439 of record CAUYZA010000113.1, read on the forward strand.
CGCGTCAGCCGCGTCACCTCGCCCGTCTCCAGTTCGACCAGTGAGAGCCACGCCACATCACGGGGCAGCTTCGAGGCCGGAGCGTACGTGAAGGCGATGAACCGCCCGTCCGGCGACCAGGCCGGCTCCCAATCGATGCCGGGCCCGTTCGTCATCTGATCGATCGTGCCACCGCGCAGGTCCAGTACGTAAATGTCGAAGTCGCCGTCGCGGCCCGACGCGAACGCGATCCGCGCGCCGTCCGGCGACCAAGCCGGGTGGATGTCGTCCGCGGGATGATTCGTCACCCGCCGCAGGCCGGAGCCGTCGGCGTTGATCACATAGATCTCGGCGTTGCCGTCGTAATCGCGCGAACTCTCCCCCGCGTCGCGTTCCGACACGAAGACGAGCTGCTGCTGGTCCGGCGACCAGGCCGGGAATAGATCCTCTGCGGGATCGCTCGTGAGTTGCTCCAGCCCGCTGCCGTCGGCCTCGATCAGATAAATCTCGAGATCGCCGTCACGGTCCGACACGAACGCCAGCCGGCTCCCGTCCGCCGACCAGGCCGGCGACCCGTCTGTCGACGCATCCCGTGTCAGCCGCTCCGGCTCCGAATCCAGCGTCGCCGCGCTGAAGATCTCCGGGTTGCCCGCGCTGGATGACACGAACGCAATCGGTCCCCGCCACGCCCCGCTGCCGGCCTGCTGGCTATCCACGATCGCCGCCACACTCAACGCAAGGGCGGTCAGCAACAACACGCCCGCCGTCCAGCGGGCCCGCCGCGAAGGTTGATGGCTGGCCGCTGGCATCGCATCCTCCGGCGGGAGCCTGCGCTCCCGGTCGCTTACAGCCTGATGTGGCCGGATTGCGGAATCAAACAGAGATTCCGGTACCCTCCTCACGATGCGCGCCTTCCACGAGTTCCGGGTCATCGAAATCGCCGGCTCCATCGCCGGTGCCTACACTGGCAAGCTCTTCGCCGACTACGGCGCCACCGTCGTCCTCGTCGAGCCGGCCCAGGGGTCGGCCCTGCGCCGGGGCGGCGAATCCTGGAACGGCGTCGGCACCGACTTCGTCTTCAACAACACCAGCAAGCACTCCCTCGTCTGCGACTGGGAACAGCCCCAAGGCCGCGAGCGACTCGACGGCCTGCTGCGCGGCGCCGACGTCGTGATCGAGAGTTCCTCTCCGCAGCCGCTCACGCCGCTTTCCCTCAACGTCGACGCCGATCAGCTCGTGCGCTGCTACCTCTCGCCCTTCGGTCAATCCGGCCCGCGCGCCGCCTGGCGCTCCACTCCCTTCACTGACTTCGCCTCCAGCGGCCACATGTTTCTCACCGGCGAGCCCGACCGCGAGCCGCTGCAAGGTCCGCCCTTGCAATCGGAGTACGCGGGCGGGGCCCAGGCCTTCTACGGCGTGATGGCGGCACTCTGGGCGCGCGAGCGAACCGGCTGCGGCCAGACGGTCGAGGTCTCCCTGATCGAGAGCCTCGCCAACCTGCACCAATACACCACCGTCATGTGGACGCACGGTCACCACATCCAAACCCGCGTCGGTAACAGCCAGCCGGGCCCCTGGCACCCCAACGGCCACCTCCCCTGTCGCGACGGCTACGTCTCGATCTGCTCGCCCGGCCGCGAGCGGCTGACCCGCACCCTCGCCGTGATGGA
>CAUYZA010000114.1:0-9040 GCA_963577225.1 Dehalococcoidia bacterium
CAAGTGAGCGAGCCGGAGTGGTGCATCGGGGCGGACGTCGACAAGGTGGCCGCCCGGCGGTCCCGCCGGGGGATCTGGGATCGGGCCGAGCAGGAGGGGACCGCCATCGCCACGAACCACTTCCCATTCCCCGGCATCGGGCAGGTCGTGACGAGGGATGGGAAGCAGCGCTGGGAGCCGTCGGCCTAGTCAACCTGGGGCGACCTCGGCGGAACGGGCGAGGCGAGGAGATGATTACCTGCCTCGAGTGGGAGGAAGCTTGCGGCGAGAAGTACGCCACGCCCTAGCACCCCGGCTGCACCAACATCCCGAGTGCAGCGGCCGAACGGCAGTCGGGACATTGCCGCAGCCTGACGCGCGTCGGCATCACGCCGGCCTCGGCTCGCGCAACCCCTCGTGTACAAACACATTCCAGACGATCGGGAACGCGTCGCGCTCCCGCACTGGGCGCAGCCGAGTGCCGCTAGAATGGTGGATCTTGTCCGAGGTCGAGGAATTTCTGGCGCAGCGCGGCGCGGGTTTGGTTGTTGATCCGCTCGATCGCGTCCCACTCGTAGCCAAGCTCCAGTAGGACCTCCTCCGTGTGCTGACCGAGTTCGGGCGGCGGCCCCTTGATCGAGGCCGGCGTTGCACTCAACTTGATCAGCGGCCCAATCACTTTTTTCCTGCCCGCCGTTGGAATCTCGAGTTCCTCGATGTACCCATTCGCCTGTGCCTGCGGGTCCTCGAGCACGTCCTGATGCGTCGCGACGCGGTTGTACAGGATCTCGGGCTCGGAATCGAGGAATGCGACCCACTCATCGATCGACTTGCTCGCGACGGCGCGCTCCATGAGCGGCCGGATCTCGCCGGCTACGCTTCCCTCGGCATCATGGCCCATGCCCATGCGCTTCTGGACAGTGTTCCAGCGCGCGTCCGTGCCGATCTCGGGCATGCCGGCAAAGTCGCAAAAACTCTGCCAGGATTCCTCTGTTTTGGCGAAGGCGATGAAGAGGGCCTGTTGGTCCGCGGTCTCATAGACGCCATACATACCGGGGATGTTGGCGTGATGGTTGCCATCCCGCCTGAGGGGATTCCCGGTCAGCCCGGCCTGCTGAATCTCCCAGGCTTGCAACCAGATTTGTGCGCCGTACGACGAGACGTTGACCTTCTGGCCGACGACGTGGCGCTCTTTGGCCAGGAGTGCCGTCATCGTCGCGAGGGCGAGATGCATGGCCCCGGCCATATCGGCGAGTGTGGCGCCGGGCAGCATCGGCGGGCCCTCGCTCGGGCCGGTCATGTGGATGAGGCCGCCACGGGCCATCCCGGCCCCGTCCACCATGCCCTTGTTCGCGTCGGGCCCCAGATGGCCAAAGCCGTTGACTGCCGCATAAACGAGGTGCGGATTGATCTCGCGCAGCGCCTCGTAGCCGTACCCCATCCGTTCGAGCGCGACCTCCCGAAAGTTGGTAATGAACGCATCCGCTCGCTCGATGAGCTTGTAGATGACGGCTTTGCCGTCCTCGGAGTTGGCATCGATCGTGACGGAGCGCTTGCCGCGATTCGAGTGCACAAATTGAGCGCCGAACGTGCCCTCCGGCGTGTAGTTGTACGCGCCACGGTGGTAGCGCGACGCATCGCCCTCGGGCGGCTCGATCTTGATCAGGTCCGCGCCCATGTCGCGCAGGAAACCACCGGCCGCAGGCCCTTGTAGTGCGGACGCCATTTCGACGACGCCGATACCTGTCAGGGGTTCGACCACGATCATATCCTTCCAGTAGTGCGTAGAGGTCCTGGGGCCGTTCGTCGTGAAGCCGCCGGATCATAGGGCAAGTCCCGTCCACGCTAGGCTCGAGTGTGACTCGCCGATCGGCGAACCGCAGCCTGTCCGGAGAGTCGCCTTCGTCTCCGATCGCGATGGCGAAATGGAGATCTACACGATGTGGTCCGATGGGACCGACGTGCGCCAACTGACGGCGAACGCGTGGGAGGACTGGGGTCCCACCTGGTCCCCCTAACGCGCCCCGATCCGCGGCTCGTTCTGAAGTGGTGCGAGTCGCCTTGCCCGACCTATTGAAGCGAAGGTCCACGCGCGAGGGCGCGCGGGACGCGAGCCGCAGTCGAACTCCGCTACGTTGCCGGCCCGGCGAGGCTTCAACTCGCGGCCAAGCCGACGCCCAAACCCATGCCACCGGGACATGTGGAGCGTGGCTTGGCCCATACCAGTTCGGGCGACAGCGGCCCCATCGGGTTAATATAAGAAGCGCGCCCCGTGACCCCCGGACCCGGGTCCCGTCCCTGGTGTGCTATGCGTGCTATTTGTGTGCTATCCCAGTGAAGTGAGTGATCTGTGCGAAGCAGGCGAAATACACGGCCCCATCTAGGGCAATAGTCACCAACTGGGCGAAGCCATTGCACTCAGCAACCGCCGTTGCTAGTGCTTCTAATCCGCAGGTTGCAGGTTCGAGTCCTGCCGGGGGTACCACTCAAATCACCAATGGCCATAGGCTTTCGCCGCGATGCGGGCGTCGGCCCGAGCCAGCCACACGCGGGACACGCCCGCAGCGGGTTCGGCCCGACACGATCGACGCGGATACGTTCGCCCTCGGCCGGGTGCTCTAGGCTTCCCGACGCCCTGAGTCCGACTGAAGGAGGCGAAATGAGCAAGCTGCATCGCATGGCCGTGGGGGACGCCGAACTCGTGGCGCTGCAGGACACCTGGGCCCTGATTCCGCCCGGTGACTTCTTCGACGCCGTTGAGGACGGCGCCTGGGACGCGTACCCCCAGCATCTCACGGCGGACGGTCAGCTCACCCTGAGTCTGACCCAATGGCTCATCCGGAGCGCTGGACGGACGATTCTGGTCGACACCGGGATCGGGAACCGCCCCACCGTCTTCCCGATCCAGGAAGAGCCCGCGCTGCCGACCGTGCTGCAAGAGGCCGGGGTCAGCCCGGAGGAGATCGACCTCGTGGCGTTCACCCATCTGCACTTCGACCACACCGGGTGGAACACCGTCGATCAGGACGGCGCGCCCACGCCACTCTTCCCCAACGCGCGGCACGTCGTTCAGCAGACGGAGTGGGACTATTGGGCGAGCGGCGCCGAGAATGCGGCGTCCGATCGGCCGACCGTGCTCGATCCCATCACCGAGGCAGGCTTGTGGGACTTCGTCGATGGCGAGCATGCGCTCACTCGCGAGGTCGTGACGCTCCCCACTCCGGGCCACACACCCGGGCACGTCTCGTTCTTGCTGAGCAGCGGCAGCGCGGCCGTGATCGTGCTGGGGGACGCGGCGCATTCCCCGGTCCAAGTGAGCGAGCCGGAGTGGTGCATCGGGGCGGACGTCGACAAGGTGGCCGCCCGGCGGTCCCGCCGGGGGATCTGGGATCGGGCCGAGCAGGAGGGGACCGCCATCGCCACGAACCATTTCCCATTCCCCGGCATCGGGCAGGTCGTGACGAGGGATGGGAAGCAGCGCTGGGAGCCGTCGGCCTAGTCAACCGACGTGTCCGTCGTGGGTGCCGCTCTGATGGCAGTGATCAGAGGCCCCTCGATTAGCTTCTTCGGGTGAAAGAGACCGCTTCGCGCGCAGTGCTGAGATCGAACGAAACGACGGGAATCATGTGGCGCTGGCTTCTGATCGGGCTTTTCGGCGCGCTGATCGTGACAGCGTGTGGGGGCGGATCAGAATCCGGCGCCACGGTGGTGGATCGCCGGATCGCCTTCGCCTCCGACCGAGGGGGCGATGGTGGCTGGGATGAATACGACATCTACACGATGCGGGCCGATGGCACGGACGTGCGCCGACTGACCGTGAACGATGGGTGGGACAATAATCCCGCTTGGTCCCCCTGACGCGCCCCGATCCACGTCCCCCGACTGCCGTCTGTCTCGCGGAGATGCGGCGGTGATCAGCACGGGCCGTTGGGAGGAAGTACGGGTCGGTCTGCCTGTGCTATGGCGATATTCCCCCATACTTGGCGGGCCACTGGTGTTACGGGGCGGGACAGAGTGAGCACCGATAGGATCGGCGCACGGCGGTGAACGGAGTGACTCGTGCACGAGGGCAGCACACTGGTCGTGACCGAGCTTGAGGTCTTGCCGGTGCGGGTCAGCCAGCGGACGGTATGGCTCATGGTGCGGTTGCACACCAACAAGGGGCTGACCGGTCTTGGCGAGGCGTCGCTGGGGTCGGCGACGCAGCTTGATGAGCTGGACACGTTCTTTCGCCTCGTCGAGGGGTATTCGCCGTTCGATATCCAGCAGTTCCGGATGCGGGCATGGGCCAAAGCCGTAGACGGCGGTATCCGGGCGCAGACCGCGATGAGCGCCATCGAGCAGGCCCTGTGGGACCTCTTGGGGAAGGCCCTAGCTGTCCCCGTCCACGTCTTGATGGGCGGCACCCTGCGCGCCGAAATCGCCTTGTACGCGAACATCAATCGGATGACGCTCGATCGCTCACCGGACGGATTCGCACGCAACGCGAGACGTGTGATCGACGCGGGATTCGCCATCATCAAAGCTGCGCCATTCGATGGGTTCCCGGCACGCTCGGCGGGCGTCGCGACAGCCCAGCGCGCAACCGATCGCGGCATCGACTGTCTGCTGGCGATGCGAGAGGCGGTCGGCGATGAGGTGGCGATCCGGGTTGATTGCCACAGTCACTTCGACTTCGCGCGCGCCGTTGACGTTGCTCGGCGGCTCAAGCCGGCAGCACTCGACTGGTACGAGGAACCGATTGCCCCGACCGACGCGGTAACGACCGCCTGGATTAACGCGTCCATCCCGCAGCGCATGGCCGGCGGCGAACTGCTGTTTGGGGTGGCCGGCTTCGCGCCGTTGTGCCGGCCGGGTGTCGTGGACGTGATAATGCCCGACGTCATGCATTGTGGGGGTCTCCTGGAGGGACGGCACATCGCGGCACTGGCGGCAAGCGAGGGCGTGTCCGTGTCTCCCCACAACGCCTGCGGCCCGGTGGCGACGGCAGCGGCGGCCCAGTTCGCTGCCGGTATCGAGAAGTTCGACAGCCTCGAGTTGCAGTGGGGCGAGGTCGCTTGGCGGGCTGACATCACCGAGCCGCCCGAACACGTACGCGACGGAACGCTCGCCGTACCGACGGGGCCGGGGATCGGGATCGAACTCAACGATGCAGTCGTCCGCGCGCACCTAGCTTCGGTCCGGTGACAACTGACCAGGACCCGGCTCTGACAGCCGCTCCGCTCGCACAGACTTACTATGCGGGCGTCGGAGGAGCCGAGGCCGAGCCATCACATCAGCGGGTTCAGAGAAGGAGCATTCATGTCGATCTGGGTCACAATCGATCTGCCGATCCGTCCCGAGCGCCGGGACGATTTCTTGGAGTTGATCAAGGGGACCGCGCCGGACACGCGCGCCTATGACGGCTGCGAGCTGTTTGACATCTATCTCGACCAGGACACGGCGGGCCGGGTGCTGTTCTACGAGCGCTGGGAGTCCAAGGAGAAGCAAGAGAAGTACATGGCGTGGCGCACCGAGACCGGGGTGGTCGACTCGCTGGGCGAGTACCTGGCCGGTGAGCCGACCTTCTCGTACTTCGATAAGTTCGACGGCTAAGTGGCGCTATAGCAAATAACGCGCCCTGGTCCCGTCCCACCGGGGCTGAAAAGAGCGCAGCGACGAGGGGAAACGGGCACGGGTCTCCGAAGGCGGTGCCCCACCTCCTCTTTCACCCCCACCCGACCTCGATTGTGGAGAGATCCGCTCCCGACGGTTCCCCGTCACCGGCCCCGATCCCCATCGGTTTGATGGGGATCGCGACGGGATTGGCTGTGAGAGCTAGGCGGGAACCCGGAATGTGAGGTCGCGCGGCCCCGACCCCCGGACCCGGGTCCCGTCTCGGGTGTGCTATGCGTGCTATCCCAGTGAAGTGAGTGAATCTGTGCGAAGCAGGCGAAATACACGGCCCCATCTAGGGCAATAGCCACCAACTGGGCGAAGCCATTTCACTCAGCAACCGCCGTTGCTAGTGCTTCTAATCCGCAGGTTGCAGGTTCGAGTCCTGCCGGGGGTACCATTCAAATCATCAATAGCCATAGGCTTTCGCCGCTGTGCGGGCGTCGGCGGAACAGGGGGAAAACCATGCAGATGCCGGTCTCGCTGCGGCGGGCTCGTGGGACGTCGCGGCTGGCGGGGGCGCACAACATCGCCGATCTGCGCCGACTGGCGCAGCGGCGGCTGCCGCGGGTGATGTTCGACCACATGGACGGGGCGGCGGAGGACGAGGTGACGCTGGCGCGCAACGCGGACGCGTTCCAGCGCTACGATCTCGTGCCGCGGGTGCTGGTGGACGTGTCAGCGGTGGACTTGTCGACGACGCTGCTTGGGCAGGCGATCGATGTGCCGATCGTGTTGGCGCCCACCGGGACATCGCGGTTCTTCCATCACGACGGTGAGGTGGCTGTGGCGCGGGCGGCGGCGCGGGCCGGAACCATCTACGCCCTGTCGGCGATGGGCAGCACCTCAATCGAGGAGGTGGCAGCCGCCAGCGAGGGGCCGCAGTGGTTCCAGATCTACGTGTGGCGGGACCGGGCGCTGGTACGAGAATTCTTCCGCCGGTGCCGCGATGCAGGCTATGAGGCCCTCTGCCTGACGGTGGATGTGCCGGTGCTGGGGCGCCGGGAGCGAGACTTGCGCAACGGCTTCACGCTGCCGCCGCAGATCACGGCGGGGACGGTGTGGGACGCGGCACGCCATCCGAGTTGGACGTGGCACTATCTGCGCACGGCGCGGCCGACGCTCGCGAACGTGGCTGGACGAGGTGCGGCCAGCCACGATGATGTGGTCTCGCTGGGCGAGTATGTGAACAGCCAGTTCGACCCGGCGGTGATGTGGGCGGACCTGGAGTGGATGGTCGAGGCGTGGGACGGGCCGTTCGCGATCAAGGGGGTGTTGCGGCGGGAGGACGCGGAGCGTGCTGTGTCGCTCGGGGTTGGGGCGGTGGTGGTCTCGAACCATGGCGGACGGCAGTTGGACCAGACGCCGGCGGCGCTGGACGCGCTGCCGGCGATCGTCGATGTGGTCGGCGATCGGGCGGACGTCATCCTGGACGGGGGGATCCGACGGGGGACGGACATCGTGAAGGCGCTGGCGTTGGGCGCGAACGCGGTGATGATCGGACGGCCGTACCTCTATGGGCTGGGGGCGGCGGGCGAGGCGGGGGTCGAGCATGCACTGGGCATCTTGCGCGATGAGACACGTCGGTCGATGGCGTTGGCGGGCGCGACTTCAGTGGCGGAGCTGGACGGTCGCTTTGTGCAGCCCCGTCGCTCAGACTAGCCAGGGCCATCGGGATTCGCCGGACGCGTCAGTGACGAGTGGCGGAACTCAAGGCGTCGGCGCGTCGGCGTTCAAGAGGCCCTCGATCTTGAAATCTTGCCATACCGCGGCCGGTATGTCGGTGTGCAGGAACGCGTGATTCTGCGGCGGCTCGGCGGGAGTTTTGGCGCCAGGGATCACTGCCGCCACTGCGGGATGCGCAAGCGGAAACTGAATCGCGGCGGCCGCTAGCAGCACCTCGTGACGTTCGCAGATTGCCTGCATGCGGCTCGAGCATTCGGCAATCTCGACCGGGGCCTCGCCGTACATGTACGTGGTAGCACCCGGATTCACCAGCCAGCCGCTGGCGAACGGTGCCGCGATGATCACGCCGATGTTGCGCGCTTCGCATAAGGGCAGGACCCGTCGGAGTGCCCGTGTTTCCAGCAACGTGTAGCCGCCCGCAACGATCAGAAAGTCGAGGTCGACGGTCGCCACCAGGCGCTCGACGAGGTCCTCATGCGCGTCGGTGAGCCAGCTGTCGGCGTTGCGGATCTCGAGGTTGCAGCCCGCGCCGATCGCGTTAATCGCACCGCGTTCCCGCAGCGACTCCAGAGCGGCAGCGCCGCCGCCGCCGTCGCGTGAGAGCTCGTTCAGGTGCGCCTCGATCTGTGCGGCGTCGTGATAGCCGTAATCGATGTCGTGGATCGTCAGGCTGTCGACGCGCGAGTGCCCCAGCCGCTGGAGCGAATCGGCATGCTGGGCGGTGATGCGTTCGTAGCTGTAGTCGAACTCCACCCGAAACCCGGTGATCGCGTCGCGAGGCGTGCGTTCTTCGCCGCCTGGAGAATACGTACGATTGGACTCGTCAGGGTCGGGCTCGGGTACCAGCGATTTGCCGACCTTGGTGTTGATGCGATAGCTCTCACGCTCGCCTTTGCCGGAAAGGGCGAGGCCGAGACGCCGCTCCGAGCGGCCGAGCCCGTACCACGGTGCGGTGTCGAAAAAACGTACACCGGTCTCCCAGGCGGCGTCCACAGTGGCCAGGCCCGTGACATTGTCGACCTGGGCCGCGCCGATCGTGCCGCCTCCAAAGCCGAGGGGCGTCACCTCGAGGCTGCTCTTGCCGAGCCGGCGCGGTGTATCGAGGTCCATCGTCACTCCCATGCGGTTCGCGCCGACGCTACCAGGCAGTCCAGCGGATGATGGTGTGATCCGGAGACCCAGCGGTCCATCCTGCAGTGAGACGGACGCCCTTGCCCCCCTATTGAAGCGAAGGTCCACGCGCGAGGGGGCGCGGGAGGAGAGCCGCAGTCGAACTCCGGTACGTTGCAGGCCGGGCCAGGCTTCAACTCGCGGCCAAGCTGACGCCCAAACCCACGCCACCGGGAAATGCAGAGCGTGGCGTGGCCAGTACCAGTCCGTGCTCTAGTGGCCCCTGCGTCGCGGTGGCTTATTTCTTGGTTCGCGTTGCCAGCCCCTGGCTGACCCGCAGCTCGAACGTGTGCGCGGTCTTCGGCTGGGTCGCCAGAAACACCGCGGCTTCCGCGATGTCCTCCGCCTGAATCAACGAATCGGGGTCTTCCTCCGGGTGTCCCTCACGGCGCATCCGCGACACGGTGGCGTCGGGCAAAAGCACGTGCGTGCGAATGCCGTGCGGCAGGTACTCCGCGACGAGTGTTTTGGACAGGCCCATCACCCCATGCTTCGAAGCGACGTACGCGGAGATGTTCGGGAGATGGAGACCGACTACCCCGGCGCCCGA
>CAUYZA010000115.1:0-8979 GCA_963577225.1 Dehalococcoidia bacterium
ACGGTGTTGTGCCCCTGCACTTCCGCGGCCCCTGGGAGACCGAAGCCTACGAACAGCTGCTCAAGAACGCGATCAACTGGGGCACTGGGGTCGACGGATAGACACGGGCACGCGGTCAACGGGAAGCGCCGTGGTTCGACTCCTGCTGACGTCCGCCGTCACCAACTTGAGCGGGGCGGATCTCGCCGCGATCACTGATCGCACGGGTGTGCCGATCGCGCCAGCCGTCTTCGTCGATGACGAATCGGTTCCAGCGGAACTCGACGAGATCGAGATCGCCTACGCATCCCCCGACCTGTTCACGGAGATCGATGCCGCCTGGCGCTTCTTCGACCTGCTTGACGCCTTGCCTAACCTGGGCTGGGCGCACCTGGGCTTCGCGGGGATTGATCATCCCCGCTTCGGCGCCATGCTCGATCGCGGCGTCCGCCTCTCGAACTCCCCCGGCGCGGCCGCTGAGCCGATCGCGCACACCGCGATGGCCGGGCTGCTCTCGCTGGCGCGCCGCTTGCCCTTCTACGCGCAGCGCCAGCATGAGCACGTCTGGCAGCGTCTGCCGACGGAGGCGATCGCGCCGGATCTCAGCCGTCAAACCCTCGTGATCTACGGGCTGGGTACGATCGGTAGCGAACTTGCAAGGCTGGCCCGCGCCTTTGGTCTGCACGTGATCGGCGTTCGCCGCAGTCCGCCGCGGCCCGAAGACACCGCCGACGAGATCGTGCATCCCGACCAATTCGACGAAGTTCTGCGCCGCGCCGACTGGCTCGCAGTGACTGCCAACCTGACGACTGAGACGCGGGGAGCGATTAATGCCCAGCGGCTCGCGTTGTTGCCACCCGGCGCGCACGTGATCAACGTCGCGCGCGGCCCGATCATCGAGCAAGCGGCGCTGATCGAGCGGTTGCAGTCAGGCGCGATCGCTGGCGCCTACCTCGATGTCGTCGAAGTCGAACCACTGTCGGCCGACTCACCGCTCTGGGATCTGCCCAACGTCATCCTCACTCCTCATGCCTCCTGGGCGGCCCGTGGCAATGCTGATCGGGCCCGCGCAATCTTTCTCAGCAATTTGGAGAGCTGGCTGACCGACGAGACGCTTTCTACCGAGGTCCGCGAACGCTGAACGACGCGTCTACGCGGGCGGCATGTCCCCCGTGACGCCCGCGTCGACGAGTTCCTGATACTCCGCCTCGCTCATGCCCAGTTCCTCGCGAAAGACTTCGAAGCTGTGCTCGCCCATGCAGGGCGACGGCCGCACCAGCGGCACTGGCTGGCCGTCGAAGTGCCAGGGTGCCGCCGCCACGATCGTCGTCCCGGCCTCGGGATGCTCCAGTGGCACGAGGAAGTGGCGCGCCACTCCCTGCGCATGCGGCGACCGCAAGACCTGCTCCAGCTTCTCGACGCGCGCCGCGGCACAGCCAATCGCGAGCAGTGCTGTCGCCGCAGTCTCCGCCTCCTGCTCGATGCACCAGCGCGAGACCAATGGATCAAGCTCGCCTTCATGCTCCTTGCGGGCGGTTGCCGTCGCGAAGCGGGGGTCTTCCGCCAGCGCCGGCATCCCCATCTCGGTGGCTAGCGCGCGCCAGGCCCCGTCATTTTCCACCGCCAAGGCCAGCCACTCCCCGTCTCGTGCTTCGAACATTCCGTACGGCGCGAAGCGCGCGTGCCAATTCCCCAGCGGCCCGCGCGTGCGTCCGTTGGCCGACTGCTCCGCGATCGCCTCGCCGAGATGCGTCACCATCGCCTCCGTCATCGATAGATCGATCCGCTGACCGTCGCCCGTCAGAGCGCGATGGTGCAGTGCCGCGATGATCGATGTGGCCAGGTAGTAACCCCCGACTGGGTCGGGAATCAGCCCGCCGGTGGCCTGCGCTCGATCGCCGGCGTAGCCGTGCAAGGAAGACAGCCCCGACATAGGCTCGATCGTCCCGCCGTTGGCGGCGTAGGTTGCGTAGGGTCCCGACGCCCCGTAGCCCGAGAGCGAGGCAAAGATGATGTCGGGCCGCGCCTCGCGCAGCGTCTCGTAGGTGATACCCCAGTTCGGCAGCGCGTGGGAGCTGAAACTCTCCGCCACGACATCGAACCCCGGCAGCATCCGCCAGAAGATGTCCGCTCCGCGCGGATCGCCCATGTCGAGCGTGATCGCGCGCTTGTTGAGATTGGTGCCGTTGTAGAGGCCCATCGTGTTCCAGGCTCGTTGCCGCCTCGACGGATCGCGGACGCCGGGCGGGACCTCCGCTTCGTAACCGCCGGCGTACATGCGCCACACGTCCGGCCGTCGCCGCGCCTCGATCTGCACGACGTCCGCCCCCAAAAGGGCCAGCAGTTCCGTGCCCAGCGGCCCCGCCCACGCCTGTGTGAAGGTCAGTACTCGCACGCCGGCCAGCGGCGTCTCGGCCCGGGTGCCATCGGCCGAGGCGCTGCCGGACGGCGATGTTGTCACCGGCGCGGACGCGGGCTTCGCCTCTTCAGCATGCTGATTGAGCCGTGGCGCCGATCGGCGCACACGCCAGGGGCTTCCCTGCAACAGCGCTGGTGCGCCGGGCAGCTCGATCGATCGCCCCTCGATCTCCGACTCGACGAAATATCCCCGCGACCGCATCTGCTCGTTCGCCAGCAGATCCGCACTGTCCTGCACGACGCCCGCCACATTGCGGATCGTCGAAAGCTGATTGAACAGCTCCCAGCGAGGGAACTTCGCGATCGCCTCCGAGACCTCCGACTTGATCTCGATGAGCAGATCGCGCCGACGCAGCGTGTCATCATATTGCTCGTCGGCGTATTGCCCGAGCCCGAGGACCTGCATCGCGTCCGCCCAGAACGGGCCCTGCCCCAGCACGACGACGATTTGGCCGTCGGCTGCGCGCTGGAAGGGCGAAAGGGCGCGGTGCTGCACGTGCACCCCCTCCGTGTAACCTCCCGGGCCGTCGTAGTTCAGCGCCAGCGCCCAAGTCGCGCTGCTGACCATGACCGCTTCGAATTCACTGGCGTCGACGAGGCCGCCCCCGCCAGCCTCCCCCGCCCGACGCACCAGCGCCGCCGCCGCCCCCAGAAAGCCCGCCACGCCCCCGATGTATTCGCCCATCTGCGGCGGCAGCGACAACGGCGCTTCATCTTCGATCGCGCAGAGATCTGCCCAACCGCTCATCGCCGAGTAGATCAAGTTGTTGCCGGCCACGCCGGCCAATGGCCCGGTCAGCCCGAAAGGCGTCAGCGACAGCTGCACCGCGTCGTCCCGTTTCGCCTCTAGGGCGCTTGCCAGCGACGCGGGAATCGGCGCGGCCGTCGTCACGATCAGGTCGGCCGCCGCAATCTGCGCCGCAAGATCGGTCGCATCGTCGATCACGAGCGATCGCTTGTTGCGGTTGATGTACGCGTGTACGAGCGATCGCTCAGGTCCCGCTTCGCCGTCCAGGAAGGGTGGTTCGTGGCGCAACGGATGCCCCTCCGACGGCTCCGCCAGGATCACGTCGGCGCCGAAATCGGCGAACATCCGCGCCGCATAGGCGCCCGCCAGCCGCTCCGACAGATCCAACACGCGAAGGCCTTGGAACGCGCCGGCCATCAACCGTTCCCTCCGGCTACCAGGTCGGCAGGCTGGGTCGTCGCCCGTGCCGCAGCGGCTCCGATTCCGGCGCCGCGAGTATCCCTTGCTTGATCCAGTGCCGCGTTTCGATCGGATCGATCACGGAATCGACCCGGAACGTCGAGGCCGCATTGAGTGCGCCCCCACGCTCATAGGCCTCCGCCACCAGGCGCTCGTACTCGGCCGCCCGCTCGTCGAGGTCTTCAATCGCGGCCAATCGATCGCGGTTGCCCAGGCGCACCGCCGCCTCCAGATTCATGCCGCCAAATTCCGCCGTCGGCCAGGCCACGGTGAACGACGGTGCCCGCTCGTTGCCGAACAAGATCGTGTTCGACCCCAGCCCGTAGCACTTGCGCAGCACGACGCTGAAGCGCGGCGTCTGCACGTTACCCAGCGTCACGATTAAATTGCTGGTGCGTCGGACCAGGGCCGTCTTCTCCGCCTCCGGCCCGATCATCATCCCCGGCGTATCGACCAACGTGCAGATCGGGATGTTCCAGGAGTCGCACATCTTCGCGAAGCGGGCCGCTTTATCGGAGCCGAAACTCTCGATCGAGCCGCCCAGATGCTCGTTGTTGTTCGCGATAATCCCCACCGGGTTCCCCTCGATCCGAACGAAGGCGGTCACCATGCCGAGGCCGTAGTTGGGGCGCAGTTCGAGGACCGAATCTGTGTCCGCCAGCAACTCAATCACCGCGCGCACGCTATACGCGCTGAGACGATTCTCCGGGATCGTATGACGCAGCAGCCGCTGGTCGGCGCATTCCCAGGCGTCGATCGAGCCTTGGAAGTACGAGAGATACTTCTTCGCGACCGCGATCGCCTCCGCCTCAGTCTTGACCAGGATGTCCACGGTGCCAGCTGGCACCTGGTCCGACATCGGCCCGATCTCCTCCGGCAGATAGACCCCCATGCCGCCGCCCTCGATCACCGCCGGTCCGCCCATGCCGATGTTGGCGTCCTCCGTCGCGATGATCACATCGCAGATCCCCAAGATCGCGGCGTTGCCGGCGTAGCAGCGCCCCGCCGTCATGCCGATGATCGGCACCGTGCCGCTTAGCTTGGCCATCATCTCCCAGGTCCGAAAGATCATGCCCGGCATTGTGTCGGTGTCGCCCGAGCGCCCACCCGCTCCCTCGGCGATGAAGATCACCGGCAGGTCGAACTCCCCCGCCACTTCCATGATTCGGTCCGTCTTCGCGTGCCCGCGAATTCCCTGCGTCCCGGCGAAGACCGTGTCGTCATACGAGATCACGGCGGTTCGTGCGCGCTTCTCGTCGAACAGCTTCCCGTTGACGGAGCCAATCCCCGCCACCAAGCCGTCCGCCGGCGTCTTGCGCACCAGCTCTTCCAACGAGAGCCGCTTCGCTTGCGCCGCGATCGCCAAGTCTCCGTACTCGATCCAGGTGCCCTCATCGACCAGATCCGCGAGATTCTCACGCACGGTGCGCCGGTTCTTCTCGTGCCGCCGTGCCACGCCTTCCGGGCGGTTTTCGTCGAGCAAGAACACGCGACGATCGAGCACCGCTTGCAAGTCGGGTCGCACGTAATCAATGTCCGGGGCTGCCTCATCCTCCTCGGCGGGCGTACCCACATCGGCCGGTTCGATGAACGCCAGCGGATGATCCTCGTAGACCGTCTCCCCCACGCTGACCGCGATCTGGCGCACGATTCCGCCGATCTCTGAGCGCACGAGGTGCTCCATCTTCAGGGCGTCCATCACGCAGACCGTCTGCCCCTCGCGTACTTCGTCCCCCGACGACACCAGGATCTCCCGGATCGTGCCCTGGATCGGTGCGCGGAGGGCCTCGCTGTTCGGCGGGCCAACCGGCTCCACCTTGTCCTCGCGTGCCCCCATCGTCACGACGCTGCTCGCGTCGCCGCTGCGAAAGAAGTCCAGCCCTGCCAATGGGTCTAGTGGACCGCTGACCACCGCCGCTTCTGCCGCCTCTTGGTTGGCTAGGAGTTCGGCCGTGTGCTCATCGATCCAGCGGGTGTGCACGCGGCCCGCTGCGAAGTCGTCGTGGGCCAGCACCGCGCGCAAGAAGTCGAGATTGGTCTCCACCCCCGCGATCCGGAACGCCGCCAGCGCCAGCGTCTCGCGCCGCACGGCATCGCCGAAGTCGGCGCTGTTGGAGTGCGCGATCACCTTGGCCAGCAGGGAGTCGAAGTTGGGATTGGTCGTGTAGCCCGCGTAGCCGTAGCCATCGACGCGGATCCCCGGCCCCGATGGCGGCTGGAACAACGACAGCCCGCCGCCCGACGGGCGCACATCGCCCTCCGCCGTCATGCGCTCCAGATTGACGCGCGCCTGGATTGCGTAGCCGCGTGCGGCTGGTGCCCCGTCTGCCCCGCCCACCAATCCGACTTCCGCCAACGTGGCGCCGCCCGCGATCCGCAGCTGTGCCTGCACCAGATCGACCCCGGTTACCTCTTCGGTCACCGTGTGTTCCACCTGCAGCCGCGGATTCGCCTCGATGAAAATCGCCGCGCCCAATTCGACGTCGACCAAGAATTCGAACGTCCCCAATCCGCGGTATTCCGTCGCCTCCGCCAGCCGCAGCGCGTGCGCCACGATCGTCGCGCGCGTCTCGGCCTCCAACCAGGGGCTCGGCGCGATCTCGATCAGCTTCTGGTGCCGCCGTTGCACGCTGCATTCGCGCTCGCCGAGGTGACCAACGCCACCCTGCCCATCGCCGACGATCTGCACCTCGATGTGGCGTGCTCGTTCCAGCAATTGCTCGATGTAGACGTCACCGTTGCCGAACGCGGCACGCGCCTCCGAGGCGCAACGCGTGTGCGCCTCGGCCACCTCGTCGCGATCCCGCACGACCCGTATTCCGCGCCCGCCGCCGCCCCCCACCGCTTTGATCACGGCGGCAGCGCCTTTGCCCAGACCGGTCAGGAACGATTGCGCCTCCTCGGCGCTGACCGCGTTCTCGCTGCCTGCCGGCACCGGGACGTCGTGATTCCCCGCGAAGCGCCGAGCCGCCAGCTTGTCTCCGAACAGCTCCAGTGTGGGGACGCTGGGACCGACGAAGATCAGTCCGGCCTCCGCGCAGCGCGTGGCGAACTCTGCTGCCTCGGCCAGGAATCCGTAGCCGGGGTGGATCGCGTCGCAACCGGCCTCCTGTGCGAGCGTCACGATCTGTTCGGCATCGAGGTAGGCGCGCGGGCCCTGGCCCACTAGCGGGCGCGACTCGTCAGCGGTCTGGACGTGTAGCGAGGTCGCGTCGTCTTCGGAGTAAACCGCCACGGTGGTGATCTCGAGCTCCGCCGCGGCGCGCGCGATGCGGATCGCGATCTCCCCCCGATTCGCAATCAGCAGCTTGCCAAGCGTCATGGAGCCTCCTCTGGCGTACGCCGATCGGCGCCGAGTATACGCGCCGATCTCGTGCGCACGATTTCGGCGCGTTCATGCATCGCGGTCTTCACCCCCGCGAGCCATGTGGGCGCTACGAGCCACGCATGCGCGGATCGAAGACGTCGCGCATCGTGTCACCCAACAAATTGAATCCCAGCACAGCCACCGTCATCGCGACGCCGGGGAAGACCGAGAGATGCCACTCCTGCCAGAGCGTGCGGCCATCGGCAAGCATCCGGCCCCAAGACGGCGTCGGCGGGGCTATCCCCAATGCCAGGAACGAGAGCGCACCTTCGGCCAAGATGGCACCGCCGATGAGGGCGGTCATGTAGATCAAGGCCGGCGGGCCCATGTTCGGCAGCACATGCCGGAACAAGATGCGCGGCGCCCCCGCACCCAACACGCGTGCCGCTTCGACGTAGGGGTTGGCCAGAGTTGAGAGTGTGCTCGCGCGAATCAAGCGCGTCAGCGAAACCGCGTAGACCACCCCGAGACCGACCGCCATCGCCTCCCAACCACGCCCCACGACTTGGACCACCAGCAGCAAGAGGATCAGCCCCGGGAAGGCCAGCAACATGTCGATAATGCGTTGCCCGAGAAGATCGAAGAGCCCACCCGCGTATGCCGAGACCATGCCGATCATCAGCGCCGCCACCCCGCCGATCACCATCGCGCTTAGCGACAGCGCGATCGATGTGCGCGCACCGGAGATCACACGCGCGAAGTAGTCCCGTCCCAGCCCATCCGTTCCGAACCAATGCTCACTGCTGGGTTTCTCGAGGATCGCCATGGAGATTTCGTTGGGGTCGTCGACG
The DNA here is from genome assembly GCA_963577225.1 of Dehalococcoidia bacterium. Lineage (GTDB taxonomy): Bacteria > Chloroflexota > Dehalococcoidia > Bin125 > Bin125 > JAPUIR01. The sequence goes on from CAUYZA010000115.1 coordinate 7,763, forward strand.
ACCATCGGGCCGAAGGCCGCCAGGAAAAACACCAGCAGCACCAGCAGGAGCGCGAACACACCCACCGGGTGCCGGCGCGCGGCACGGGCGGCGCGGCGCGAGCGACTCGGCGCTGGTCTCAACGACCAGCCCGGCGTGACCTCGGGGCTGTTCACGACCTGGCTCATGTGAAACGAACCCTCGGATCGAGCCAGCTATAGCTCAGGTCCACCACCAAGTTAAGCAGGACGAATGCGGTACCAAAGAGCAGCATCCAGCTCTGAACTACCGGCAGGTCATTGGCTGTCAGCGAGCGCACCAGATAGATGCCCATGCCGGGCAGGTTGAAGATCTGCTCCGCGATTACGGATCCCGCCAGCGCCCCCGCGATGCTCAGGCCGATCACCGTGATCACCGGCAGCATTGCGTTTTGCAGCGCGTGCCGCAGGATCACCGTCCGCCCCTGCAGCCCTTTGGCCCGCGCTGTGACGACGTAATCCTGGCGCATCACCTCGAGCAGCTCGGAGCGCGTCACGCGTGCAAGAAGGGCGGCGCTCGCGGCCGCGGAGATCGCGGCCGGGATGATCATCTGCTGCAGGTTACGTGGCACATCGTCCCACAGCTCCGTATACGGCACCGGGGGCGCATACCCCCACCACAACAAGGGCAGGATGATCGCCAGCGTGAAGAGCCAGAAGTTGGGCACCGCCAGCATCAGGATCGTGAAGACCCGCAGGCTGAGATCCTCCGGCTTGTTCTGTCGCACTGCCGCCACCACGCCGATCCCGATCCCGAGCGGGATGTAGAGCAGCATCGTCAGGGCCAATAGCTCCAGCGTGACCGGCATGCGCCGCTTGATCTCGGAGGTGACCGACAGGTTGGTCAGCCACGAGCTGCCCAGATCCCCTTTGACGATCTGGCCGACCCAGCTCACATATCGCTCCACCAGCGGCTTGTTCAGGCCGAAGTGCTCCTCCAGCTCCTCGCGCGCCTGCGGCGTGACGGTCTCTTGCAGCGAACCCAGTCGCTCGTCGATCACGTTTGACGGCACGAGTTGCATCATGCCGAACACGAAGATCGATAGGAGCACGACGGTTGGCACGACCAGAATGAGCCGACGCATCACGTACTGCCGCACGGTCGCCCCCTTCATCTAGGCAGTGGTTGACTTCATGTGTGCCCCAACCAGTTGTCAGGCAAGATTGAGGCGGCTAAACTCCCCTGTCAATAGGACCGCA
>CAUYZA010000116.1:0-8955 GCA_963577225.1 Dehalococcoidia bacterium
CGATCTACGGCAGCAAGCTGCTGGCCGACCTTGACGCCAACGTCGTGCGCGTGGAGCCGCCCGGCGGCGAGTTGTTGCGCGGTCGCGGCCCGTTCAAGGGCGACGTGCCGGGCCCGACGAACTCGCTCTGGCATGCTTTTTTTGCTTCGAATAGGCACTCCATGACCGTCGATGGCACGACCGACGCCGGCCGTCGACAGCTACACCGCCTGCTGATGTGGGCAGACGTCGTGATCGACAGCGGTGCCCTAGCCGAAGCCGGAATCGACCTGGAAGAGGAGCTCGCACGCCGCCCGGAGCTGGTCGGCGTGCGGGTGACGTCGTTCGGTCCGGAGGGGCCCTGGAAGAGCTACCTGGCCCCAGATCTCGTCGCCAGTGCGCTCGGCGGTCTCGCCGCCACGACGGGTGACGTCGACACGCCGCCGCTGAAGGGGTTCGGCGAGATCGCCTTCTACATCTCAGGCTCGTACACGGCCATCGCCGCGCTGTCGGCGTTGCACCACGCCCGCGCGACCGGCGAAGGGCAACTCGTCGACGTCAACGTGCATGAGTGCATCGCGTCGTGCTTGGAGCACGTCCTGATGTGGTACTGGTACCACGACTCGCTCCCGCTCGCCGATGGGCCCGTGCTGCCACGTCGAGGTGCGCTGCACTGGAGCGACGGATACGACGTGATCGCGGCCAAGGGTGGGTCGATCATGGTTACGCCTACGCCGAACCCCAACGCCCAAATCGCCTGGCTGGCCGAGGAAGGGGCGCATCAGGACTTGCTGGAAGTCGATCTCAGCGATCCGACGGCCCTGATCGGGCTGCTGAAACAGATCACGGATGTGATGCGGCCCTGGGTGGCTGAGAAAGACGTCGAACAATTCTTCTTCGAGGCGCAGCGGCGCCACATGCCCTACGGCTGGGTGCTGCCGCTGGACAAAGTGGTCGACAATCCTCAGCTCGCAGCGCGCGAGTGGTGGCAGCCATACGACATCGACGGCGAGAGCGTGCAGGGGCCGGGAGCGCCGTACCACTTCAGCGCCATTCCGCAGGAGATCGCGACGTACACGAAGCCGGGCGCGGCCACGGAGTCGATCCTGGCCGAGATCGGGTGGGAGGACGACGCATGACCTCCCCCACCTCGCCAGCGAACGGCGCGCTGAGCGGATTCCGCATCCTCGACTTCACACACGTGCTGGCGGGGCCGTTCGCGACGCGCATCCTGGGCGACCTGGGCGCCGACGTGGTCAAGGTGACGTCCGCGGCACGGCCGGGGAACACGCCGAGCCATCCCTATTACGCCATGTGGAACCGCAACAAACGCAATCTGGCACTGGACTTGTCGCGCGACGACGGGCGAGCGCTCTGCCGCCGCCTGGCTGAGAAGGCCGACATCGTGATCGACAACTTCTCCGTCGGCGTGTTGGACCGCTGGGGGCTGGGCTATGGCTCGGTCAGCCAGGCCAACCCCGGCGTGATCTACGTGCAAATGTCGGGCATGGGCGACGGGGGACCATGGTCGGAGTTCGTGACATACGCACCAACCGTGCACGCGCTGTCGGGCTTGACCTATCTGACTGGGGTGCCGGGACATACGGACATCGGGCTCGGCTTCTCTTACAACGACCATCTCTCCGGGCTGCACGGAGCAGTCGCCGTACTGGCGGCGGTGGAGGCGCGACGGGCGACGGGCGAGGGGCAGCGGATCGACTTCGCCCAGTTCGAGGTTGGGGTAAATTTCGCCGGACCGTCACTGCTCGATCTGTTCGCCAACGGTCGGGCCGCGCAGCCCACAGGCAACCGGCTGCCTTACGACGACGCGGCACCGCACAACTGCTACCCCTGCCAGCCGACCGGCCCGGGCGTCGTGAACGAGCGCTGGATCGCGATCGCCTGCATGGACAACGACCAGTGGCACGCGCTGCGGCAGCTGATGGGTAATCCGGCCTGGGCGATGGATGAGCGCTACAGCAGCGCGATCGGACGGACGGCCAACGTCGCGGCGCTGGATGAACACGTGGCGGAGTGGACGCGACCGATGGCGGCCGAGCAGGTGATGGCGCTCTGTCAGGCCAACGGGGTGCCGGCGGGGGTGGTGCAGTCCGGCGCGGATCTGGCCGAAGCGGACCCGCAAATCGCGCGCGACAACTTCCTGGCCCCAGTCGACGATCCAGACCCGGCGTCGCCGGTCATGGTCTACCGCGACCGGCTCCCGCTCTACTTCTCCAAGACCCCGGCCAACGCCTACCTGCGACCCCACGCGGTGGGTGAGGACAACGTGGACGTGCTGGGGGATTGGTTGGCGATGGGCGCGGACGAGGTGCGGCAGGGCGAGCAAGACGGGCTGCTGGCGTAGGAGGCAGACGAAAAGAGGACCCCTCGATCTGAGGGGTCCTCTCGACGCGTGTCGCCGGCAGGGGGTCGAAGACACGCGCTTGGGTATCGAAGCCGCGCCGGTCCGGCTCGCTTAGACGGTCGTGCTGGTGGCCGTCGGTGCGGATTCGCCAGGCACCTTGTTGACGGCCTCCGACAGTCGCGTGGCGAGGTCCGACAGTTTCGCGTCGGCTTCCTCCGCAGTGAGGCGCCCGTTCGCGACGGCCTCATCCAGGCGGGTGGAGATTTCGGCCAGGATTCCGTCGATCAAGGCAGCCTCGGAGACGCCGTTGGCGGCGGCGAAGTCGGCGATCGAAGTACCTCCCCGCAGAGCCTCGGCCACTGCCTGCGGCTCAACACCGATCACGTTCGCGGCCTGCAGGACAAGGCGCATCGTGCCTTGGTGGTGGCGGCGGTACTCGGGGCGGTCCCCGTCTCCACGGTCGGGGCGACCTTCGTTCACGGTGGTCGTGATGCGGGCCTCGGCCTGGGCGAGGCCCTCGGCGGCTTGTTCGGCATCCACTCGACCGCTCTCAACAGCGGCGTCGACACGGGCGGTGACTTCAGCCACCAACGCGTCGATCAAAACCTGCGGAGAAACACCGGCAACGGTCGCCGCGTCGGCCAGGGTGCCGCCGTCCATGAGGACGGCCTTGAGTGAGTCCACGTCCGTGCCGAGGATGCCGGCGATCGTGTCGAGTCGCTGGCCGGGGGCGTGTCGCGGCCCGGCTTGCGCGCCCTCAGCGTCGGGGGCATCGCCCGGCGTTTGGGCCGCGATTCCGCCGATCATGCCCGCGCTGATGGCGCTGGCGGCGGTCAGGCCGAGCAGCATTTTCTGGTGCATCCGCATGATGATATCTCCTGTTCAAATGTCGGTCGTGCTTTTGCTAACGAGACCCAACGTACGGACGCGTCGTAAGCGCCCAATCGGCGGGTCGTAATGATTCGGTAAGAAGGGTTAGCCTTCCCGCCGGAGGCCGAAGGGAGCAGAACTCATGCGAGTCGACGTTGCTGGCACCCAGATCAACTACGAGGTCAGCGGGCAGGGACCGGTGCTGGTTCTGACCCACGGACTGGTCGGAAGCCTGGACGCGTGGCAGCCGCTGGCCAACGCGCTCGACGATCGGCATCGCGTGCTGCGCTGGGACGTGCGCGGGTTTGGCCAGTCGGATCGCAGCGGACCGCTGTCACCCGAGGTGTGGGCGCAGGATCTCGCGGGCTTGCTGGACGCACTCTCGATCGACGAAGCCGTCGTCGCCGGGATCTCGATGGGCGGGGTGATCGCCCAGCGCTTCGCGCTGGACTTCCCGCAGCGGACGCGCGGCCTGGTGCTGATGAGTACCTCAAGCGAGGTGGGCGAGGCGGGCCGGAGCGGATGGCAGCGCCGTGCTGCGTTGGTCGAACGCGAAGGGATGGCTGCCTTGATGAAGGAGAGTGGCGGTCCCTCGATCTCGTATTCCAAGGACTACGCCGAGTCACACGTCGCGGAGATCGCGGAGGCGGCCGAGGTCACGGCCGCGCGCAACGATCCGGCTTGCTATGCGGCTGCCTGTCGCGCCGTGAGCGACTACAGCTACACCGAGGACCTGGCCCAGATTGAGCGGCCCACCCTGATCGTGCAGGGCCTGGAAGACCAGCTCACGCCACCGGGTGGAAGCGTGATCATGTCGCGGCGGATCAGCGGATCGCGGCTGGAGTTCATCGAGGGTTGTGGGCACGGTATTCCCGCAGAGCAGCCGGAACGGCTGGCGGAACTGTTGGGCGATTTCCTAGCCGGCCTCGACTGACCTGGGGGAGGCTCTGGCCAGCGTATTCAGCGTCGGATTTTGAACAGCTCCGCCGTTTGCAGGTCGGCCGCGATCTCGGCGGCGCGTGTCTGCCAGGGCTGACCGACGGTTTGCCGCCACACGTCCTCGCCGGCCAGGCGCTTGGCAATCTCCTCGATGTCGGGCCACCAGAACCAACCCTTGTCGATCGGCGAGGGCAGTTCGACGCGTAGCGGCCGGTCGTCGTTGGGCCAGTAGAGGCGCGCGTACCAGGCGTGGCGGCGGAAGACGCCAGCCTGCATGAGGATGACCAGAGGGCGATCCGAGCTTCCGCTCGCCGGCTCCTCGTAGGCGGCCCGCAGCAGGAAGTTGAAGACTGAGAACTGGCCGGCGTGGTTGCCGTCGCGCAGGCGGCCGATTTGGCAGAGCCCGTCGGCGAGGGCGATCAGGCCCGCCGCCTGCTCGGAAGGCAGGTTGGCCTCGGCCCAGGTGGTGGGGTCGGATTCGCCGTCGGCAAGGTCGGATGACGGCACCCGCTCAGCTCCCAGGCTCGTAGCCTTCGTCCTGCCACTGCTGAAGCGCCGCCTTCAAGCCGTTCTCGCGGATGCGACGGTTCATTTCCAAGACCGGCGGCGAGAAGTGGGCGATGGCGTCGACCTCGACGGCCTGCATCAGCGCGGCACGGAAGCCGCGCGCCTCTTCGACGCGGTTAATCGCCTGCTTCTGCAGGGCCAGGATCTCCTTGGGTGTCTTGGCGATGCGGGCCACGTACTCGTCGACGACCTCGTCGAGTTGAGCCGCGGGCACCGCTCGATTGAACAAACCCATCTCGGCCGCTTCGGCTCCCGTGATCATGCTGCCGACGGGGAAGAAGAGTTCCTTGGCCCGCTTACCGCCGACGTGCCAGGCCCAGAACGAGGCGACGAAGCCCGCGCCGAGGGGAAGCTGCGGCGCACCAACACGGGCATCGTCGGAGGTGAACGTGACGTCGCAGATGCTGGCGAACTGCGTGCCGCCGGCGAGGCAGTAGCCGTGCACCTTGGCGATGACCGGCAGACGCAGGTCCCAGATCTGGAACCAGCCACGTAGGAACGACTCCAACCCGTCGCGGTCCGCCGCGATCGAACGGGCTTGCGCGGCGCCAACGCCGCCTTCGGAGTGGCCATGCCCTTCGTCCGTGCCGCGTCTGACGTCGTATCCGGCCGAGAAGGCGCGACCCGCCCCGCTGATCACCGCGACGCGAACCGCTGGGTCGGCCTCGGCCGACGCCAAGGCGTCGAGCACGTCGTTCTGGAGCTGGCGCGAGATGGCGTTGAGCTTCTCGGGCCGGTTGAGGGTGATGCGGGCGACGCGATCCTCAACGTCGAGAAGGATGGTTTCATAGTCGGTCATGGGCAGGCCTCCGGTCCCGCAGAGTACGCCGGATCCCCTGTGTAAACGTTGCCGGATCGCACTAGTAGAACACTTGATCTGATCCGAACAATAGTCCTATAGTGTGCCTCCGGTCGAACAGATGTTCGACTCCGGCAGTGACGAACGAGGTGCTCCATGCTGCAAGTCGTCGTCCTCAGCGGGCTTACCGCGTTGGCGCTCTGCTACTTCGTCTGGCAATGGCGCAGCGGCGCGCTGGCCGGGCCGGCCGAGACGCAGCGCCAGGCCGCTGCTACGCATCCCCCGTCGTTCCTGCCGCGACCGATGCCCAACCGCACACGCGCTCCACAGCGGGCCAACGTCGCGACGCCGCGACGAGGGGTGTGCCGGTTCCGGGCTGCGGCGTAGCCGGACCCCGTTCAAGGGTCGGGCTAGAGCGGTGGTCCGGCGTCGGATGCGCTGGTGGTTCGCCCGGCCCCCACTGCGCGCCACGACGAACGAGGCGTGCGCGGCGCAAACAGATTGAGACGGACTGAAGCTCACTACTCGCGCGGCAAGCCGAGCCCGCGCGTCGCGATCACGTTGCGCTGAATCTCCGAAGTACCGCCCTCGATCGTGTTGGCGATCGAGCGTAGGAAGCTGTACTGCAGCGCTCCTCCCAATGCGGCGGCGGGGTCGCCGGGCCCAAGCGTGCCCGGCAGCCCGGCGATGTTGAGCGCACCGAGTTGGACGCGCTGCTGCAGCTCGGCCATGTAGAGCTTGGTGATATTGGCCTCGCGCGTGGGGACGCCGCCCGCGTTCTGCATCCAAGCGACGTTGTAGGCCATCAACCGGCCGACCTCTGAGGAGACGGTCAGATCCGCCAGCAGGCCGCGCACGCCCAGCTTGTCGACCAGGCGGTGCGCGCCGCGACGTTCGTTGCGTGTCCAGGCGGTCAGATCGTCGATGTCGCGTCGCGCGACGGAGACCGCGCCGATCGACGAGCGCTCAAAATCGAGGCCGACAGCGACGTGGTACCAGCCGCGGTTCTCCTCGCCGACGAGTTGCGTGGCCGGGATGCGCACGTCCTCGAAGAAGATCTCGTTGAACTCGTGCGAGCCGGCCATATTGGTCAGGGGTCGGATCTCGATGCCGGGCGTCTTCATGTCGATCGCGAAAGTGGAAAGGCCTTTGTGCTTGGGTACGTCCGGGTCTGTGCGCGCGGCCAGCCAGCCCCAGTCAGCGTAGTGCCCGAAGGAGGTCCAGATCTTCTGGCCGTTGATCACGTATTCGTCGCCGTCGCGCACGGCGCGGGTCTGCATCGAGGCCAGGTCCGAGCCCGATCCCGGCTCGGAATAGAGGGTGCACCAGAGGTCGCTACCGTCACCGATGCGCGAGAGATAGCGCTCCTTCTGGTCGTCGGTGCCGTAGAGCATGACCACGGGCCCGACCCAGGCGACGCCCATGTTGACCGCGCCGGGCACGCGGTTATACGCGATCGACTCGTTGAAGACCATCTGCTGAAGCGGTGTCGCGCCAAGGCCGCCGTACTCCTCCGGCCAGGGCAAGGCGAGCCAGTGTTTCTCCGCAAGGCGAATCATGACCTGGCGCTCGACGGCGAGCCCGGCGTCGAAGTCGAGCGACGGGTCGTCCCAGCCAGCCGGCAGGCCGGTGGCGATGAAGTCGTCGACTTCGCTCTGGAAGCGCTGTAGATCCTCATTGAGCCGGAAGTCCATCGCGCGTTCTCCAAACCCTGACGGAAAGCCCCGTCAGGGTTTGCCCAAGCCCACCCGCCGCTCGGGTCCGACACCCTAGTCAGCAGCGGTGGCAGTGTTACAGTGCTGCGGAGCGGCCACCTTGCGGTCTTTGATTGGCTGGCGAGCCGCCAGAAACGGATCTGCCAAGCGATGGTGACTCAACCCCGCGAAGGCGACAAGTCCGAACTGCTGCGGATCGTGCCGCTTTTCCGCAACATGCCGCCCGCACTGCTCGGGGAGCTCTCCCGTAAGCTCCGGCCGCTGCGCTTCCGCACGGGAACAGCCATCTTCCATGCCGACGACGTTGGATCGATGATGTACATCATCATCAGCGGCGCCGTGAAGATCTTCATCCCCTCGACGGACGGGCGTGAGGTCGTGCTGGCGATTCATCGCACCGGCGACATCTTCGGCGAGATGTCGCTGCTGGACGACGAGCGTCGTTCGGCCTCCGCGACGACGCTGGAAGACACAGAGATGTTCAGCCTCAGCCGGCAGGATTTCCAAGACGTCCTGGCCGCCCATCCGCAAGCGATGCGCGCGATCATGGATGTGCTCGTCAAGCGACTGCGGCAAACCAATCTGTCGATCCAGGACGCGTACCTGTTGGACGTGCCCGGCCGCTTGGCACGTCGGCTACTGATCCTGGCGCGGGAACACGGGATCGACGGCGAGCACGGCGGCGTGGAGATCGGCCTGCGCGTGAGCCAGCAGGACCTGGCCAGCATGATCGGCGCGAGCCGCGTGGCAGTGAACAAGCAGCTCCAGGCCTGGCGGCACGAGGACATCGTCGACGTGCGACGCCAGCGCGTGACGATCCTGAAGCCTGAAATGCTGGAACGTCACTTCACGCTCACTCCCTAGTTCCGTATCGATCGCGACCCATCCGAGCGTCCACTCTCGCCGGGCGGCGAGCTGCCGTGCCAGTCGAGCGCAGCCGCGCGCGATGATAGTCTCGCCGTGCGGCGATTCGGCGCCGCCAACAACTGCTGACACTTGCGAAGGAGTTCGGGATGGGCCTGCTCGACGGGAAATCTGGCGTGATCACGGGTGGCGGACGGGGTATCGCGGGCGCCACGGCGTCGATGCTGGCGGCGGAGGGGGCCCAGGTGGTCGTGGCCGATCTCGGCGCCTCGCTCGATGGCTCGGGCGAAGAGGCATCCGTCGCGCAGCAGAAGGCGGACGAGATCAAGGCGTCCGGGGGCGAGGCGGTCGGCGTGATGGCGAACGTGACCAACTCCGCCGACTGCGACGGCATGGTCGAGGCCTGCATCGACACCTACGGCAAGATCGACTTCGCGATCACGGCGGCCGGCATCCTACGCGACCGGGCCCTCGTCAACATGGGCGACGATGAGTGGCATGACGTACTCAATGTGCACATGAACGGCACGTTCTACGTGGCGCGCGCGGCGGGACGCGCCATGCGGGCGCAGCGCTTCGGCAGCCTGGTCACCGTCAGCTCCGTCTCGCACGAGGGCGCCTTCGGCCAGACCAACTACGCGGGGGCCAAGGGCGGCATCGCGTCGATGACGTACAGCATGGCGGTAGAGCTGTCGCGCTATGGCGTGAACGTGAACAGCGTCATACCGGCGGCCTTCACGCGCATGATCGCGAGCATTCCGGGCCAGCAGACCGTGGAGGAGTTCGACGAGACCAAGATCCCGTCCGGCAGCTCGATGGGTTCGGCCGCGCAGGTGGCCCCGCTGTTCACGTATCTA
>CAUYZA010000117.1:0-8930 GCA_963577225.1 Dehalococcoidia bacterium
TAGGGAGGTCGGGGCCGGCGAAGCGCGCGGCGAGTTGGTCTTTTTGGTAGTCGTCGAGGTGGAGGCCGAAGCGGATGACGTAGCCCCCGTCACCTGTGTCGGTGGGGGTGTCGAAGGCGAAGGCTTGGGACCACTCGCCGGATCCCCAGGTGGTGAGGTTGGAGATGTGAGGGAATTTGGTGAGGAGGAAGTCGGAGACGGCGTCGAGGGTGAGGTTGGTCACGGGGGGAGGGTAGGGGGTGGTTGCGCGTCCTGGCGGCGGGCGTGTTCGGAGAGGTGGACGGGTTCGTCGAAGCTGTGCCTGGGGACTGCGCTGCGAGATCCGCACCAGGGGACGGCAGTTGGATGAGTCTGGGCAGAGGACAAGAGCTTCGATTCGTTAGGCTGCCGCCGAGCGCCATGGAACGAGGTGCCGCGTTGCAGGCGAGCCATGATCCCGCCGCCGCCGCTCTTTTTGAAGACCTGACCGTTCCGTGGTGGGTCGCGGGCGGCTGGGCAATTGACCTCATTCTTGGGTGAACAGACCCGCGAACACGACGACCTCGACATCGCTGTGTTGCGGCGCGACGTCGACACCTTTCGGGCAGCGCTTGCCGAGTGGGAACTCTGGGTCGGCTTGGGAGACGACCGGCTGGAGTCGCGGCCGCTGCCAGCATCGGTTGACTATCCAGCGGATCGGGGGTGCTTTGGTGTCGCCCGGCGTCGGATGGGCCGCGGGCGTTCGAGTTATTGACGAGTGACACCGACCACGACGAATGGGTGTTCAAGCGCGACGGAACGATCCGCCGTCCCCTGGAGGGGATTGGCGGCCGCTCCGAGGCCGGTATCCCCTACCTGGTTCCCGAGATCGTTCTGCTGCACAAGGCGAAGAACGACCGAGCAGGAGATCGCCACGATCTGAACGTGGCACTCGCGGCGATGTCGAGCGCGAGCCGACAGTGGCTGCGGGATGCGATCCGGGCCTGTCACCCCGGCCACGTCTGGATCGATCAGATCTGAGCGCACTCTGCCGCTGCTGGGGAGGGCCAATCAGCCTGGCGCCAGGCGAGTTCGTAGAGGTGGACGGGGTTCGTCGAAGCCGCGTTGGGCGGACGGTCCTCGGCAGGGAGTCAGTCCGGGCGGAGGGATGGGGGTTAGTCGAGCGCCGAGGTGATCGGGCGGGTAATGGGCACTCAGTGGCTAAGCGGCGATGGTGGCGCGGGGTTGGGGCGTCGTGCCGGGCTCGGCGGCGCAGGACGCGACGAGGGTGGCGAGCTGAGGATAGGAGTGCCAGCGTTCGTCGAATTCGATTCGGGTCGACCAGGTTCCGCTTGGACTGCGGTCGCAGCCGCGGACGCGGCCTTCGATCGCGACGGAGAGGCGATCGATTTCGAGGCGGACCTGATCGCCGACAGTGGGCGCGATCGCGGTGTCGATAGCGGCGCTCAACATGGTGAGGTCGGTGACCGTGGCCCAGGTTTCTGAGTCGGTGGCGCGCAGAGTGGCGGGCAAGCGGACGGCGAGACGGAAGGTGCGGCGCTTGGTCAGGTGTCGCCAAACTTGCCAACCGACGAAGGCGAGGCGGGCGAGGACGGCGGTGCCCCAGACGATCGCGGCCCATGTCGCCGCGGCGTTGGCCGTAGCCAAGCCGAGGCCGGAGAGGCGCATGCCGCCGATGACCAGCGCGACGATGTAGAGCGCGCCCAGCAAGCCGATCGGCGTAATGAAGCCCGCCGGGCCGTCGTCGGGTGTTGATCCCTTGGGCGTGACACGGAAGGCCGTGCCGCGTCCGTGGATCAGGGTGAGGCTGGCCCGGACGAAGGCGAAGAGCTTCATGAGGTCGAAGATCTCGGTGTGAAGAAGGTTGTGCTGCCCGCGCCCGAGGGCCTTGGTGCCGTAAGCGGTGACGACGGCTTGCAGGGCCCAGATCGCGAGGAAGAACACCGCCTCGCTGTGGATCGGGAGCTGGTCTGTGACGAGGATGGCGGGGATCGTGAGCAGCAGGATGAGTTTGCGGTGGGCGTCGAAATAGGTGGTGGTGCTGGCGATGTAGCTCAGTCGTTGGACGAGGGAGAGTCCGCGCCGGTGCCATTCGCGCCGGATCACCTGCATCGCGCCCTTAGCCCAGCGCACGCGTTGGATGATGAAGGCCTGATAGGTCTCGGGGGCGACGCCGCGCGCGACCGTGCCGGCGTGGAAGACCGTGTGCCAGCCCTGTTGGTGTAGCCGGAGCGATGTGTGGAGGTCCTCGGTGACGGTGTCGGCGACGACGTCGCCGATCGATTCGAGCGCGCTGCGCCGCACGATGGAGGGGGTGCCGCACCAGAAGGCGGCGTTCTAGCGGTTCTTGCCAGGTTGCAGGACGCGGTAGAAGAGAGATTGGTCGCGCCAGTCGGCGCGGCGGGAGCCGCGGTGCTGGAAGCTGTCGGCGTTGTAGAATTCCTGCGGCCCCTGGACCAGGGCGACCTGGGGATCCTCGAAGTGGTCGAGCATGTCGTCGATGAAGTCGGGCGTGGGGACGAAGTTGGCGTCCAGGATGCCGATGAAGTCGCCCGTCGTCTGTTGCAGGGCGTGGTTGATATTGCCCGCCTTGGCGCCGCGCCGGTCGGCGCGGGTGATGTATTCGGCGCCGAGGCGGTGGGCGAGTTCACGGACCCAGGGGCGCCGGCCGTCGTCGAGGACGTAGGTGCGATGCGGGTAGCGCACGGCGACGGCACCGGCCACGGTGGGTGCCAGGATCCAGGCGGGTTCGTCGTAGGTCGCGACGAAGAGGTCGACTTGGTGCTCGCGGCGAAGCGCGGGCGTCGTGATCCGCTTCACGTCCCAGGTCATGAGGAAGGTGAGGGCGTAGACGAGGTAGGCGTGGGCCTCGGCGAGCAGGAGGGGAAGGGCGAGCCAGGGGGCATCTGGGTTGAGGGTCCAGCCGGTGCGCCAGACCAGGTAGGCGGCGCCGACCGCGAGCGGCGCGGCCGCCCAGAAGCGGCGCGCATGACTCTGGCGCTCGCTCAGCGGCTGATCGGTTGACGGCTCTGAGGCGGGCTCTGTGGCGATCATGCGCTCCCCGTGATTGTGGCCTGCGCTTAGATCATCGTGCGCAAGCGCTTGAATCGCAGTGCGGGGATCAACGGAGTGCGAACGGCCGAACTGAGCGGCTCAGGCGTCTTGGCGCCAGGAGAGTTCGTAGAGGCGGATGGGTTCGTCGAAGCCGCGCAGGGGGATGTTGCCGCGGTCGGCGAAGAGGTCGGAGCGTCCGCGGGCGAGTTCGCGGACGACATTCGTGCAGAGGATTTCGCCGCCGGCGGCTTCGCCCATGGCACGGGAGGCTTGGATGACGGCGGTGCCGTAGAGGTCGTCGTCTTCGGCGATGGGCTCACCGGCGTTGACACCGATGCGGATCTTGAGCGGCGTCTCAGCTTCGTCAAAGGCGGCGCTGATGGCGCGCTGCATGGCGATGGTGGCGTTGAGCGCTTGCGAGACGGAGGAGAAGGCGGCCATGAAGCCGTCGCCCATGGTTTTGACTTCGGTGCCGCCGTGCTCGTTCAAGGCCTGGCGGGTGAGTTGCTCGTGACGACGGAGGATGTCGCGCGCTTGCTCGTCGCCGAAGCGGTCGGTGAGCTGGGTGGAGGCTTCGACATCGGTGAAGAGGACGGTGCGTAGTTGGTGGTCGGTGGTGGTGGCGGGGACCGGTTCTTGCGCGGGGGCTGCGGAGCAACTGCGGCGCTGGGGTCTGTTTCGCGGGCGGGGACGGGCGTGCCGGGGGCGAGGAAGTCGAAGAGGACGTCGAGGATTCGGTCGACATCGCCGAGCCAGGTCCAGTGGACGCGGCCGGGGAGGGCGGTGAAGCGGGAGTTGGGGATGGTGGTGCTGAGTTCGCGACCGAGTTGCCAGTTGACGACGAGGTCGCCCTGGCGGTGGAGGACGAGTGTGGGAGCTTGGACGTGGGGGAGGAGTTTGGTGATGTCGATCTCATAGCTGGCTTGGGTGAAGCCGGCGGCGGCGTTGGTGTCGAGGCTGGTGCGTGCCGACTCGAAGAGAGCGCTGAAGACATCGCGCGGTTCACCGGGCAGGGAGAGGTCGGTCATGGTGCGCTGGGCGATTCTCAAGCTTCCGCGCGTCATCTGGATCAGCGTCTCGCGGGTCTCGCGGGAGGCGAGTGCTTCGCCTCGCGCGTAGGAGGAGAACGAGGACGAGGCGTCGGAGACGGTGCGGGTGGTCGACGGCGAGCTGGACGGACGCGGTGGTGAGCTGGAACGCCGAGAGGAGGTCGAACTCGCGGGCGCCGACTGCGTCGGTCACGGTGAGCAGGTCCTCGAGGTCGACTGCGTGGGAGAAGTCGGCGCGGTCGCGAGTGGACATCCCGGTGCCGCGCCGGTCGTAGGAGACGACCGTGAAGTGCGATGTGAGCGCGGTCCAGAAGTGCTCGTCACTGTGAGCGAGGACCGTTTCGATGGTGTCGAAGCTGGCGGGAGTGCGGATGAGGACCGGGCCGTCGCCCATGGTGGTGTAGGCGATCTGGGCACCGTCGGGTGTACGGCAGAAGGAGATGACGGGGTCCATGGGGGGAGGGTAGCGAGTTTGGGGGTGGCCCCCGGTCTCGGAGTGCCAGTGTGACGACGATGGGGGCTCGGTGCTGCACGGGCGCCGGGGGTCGCCAGCATTTCGGTTGCGGGTCGCGCGTGGGAACTCGCTCCGTGGACAAGTTCGTCACGCAGGGGAAGACGCGCCGGGCCTAGCGACGGGGAGCGGAGCAGGGCTAGTTGAGCTGGGCGCAGCGGACGGCGGTGACGGGGGCGGCGTGCTCGAGCAGTTGGGACCAGTTGGCGCCGCTGTTGCGGGAGGCGTAGACGTGGCCGCCGCTCGTGCCGAGGTAGAGGCCGAGGTCGTCGGAGCTGGGGGCGGCGTCGTTGCAGAGGGCCTGGCGGTAGACGCCTTGCAGGACGTGGCTCTCGGGCAGGCCGTCGCCGAGGGGTTGCCAGCTCTCGCCGGCGTCGGTGGTGCGGTAGACGCGCAGGCTGCCGCCGGCCGGGATGCGGGCTTGGTCCTCCTGGAGCGGGATGACGTAGAAGGTGTCGCCGTCGTTGGGGTCGATGGTGGAGGCGAAGCCGAACACGCCGGGCAGGCTGGCGCCGATCGTGATCCAGTTGGCGCCGCCGTCGTCGGAGTGGTAAACGCCGGGGTGGTGCTGCTGGAAAAGGCGGCCGGGTTTGGCGGGGTGAAGCTGGAGCGAGTGGACGCACTGTCCAGCCTCGGGGCTGGCCGTTGGCAAATGATCGGCGGTGCAGCCGTTGTTGCGGGCGGTCCAGGCGGCACCGCCGTCTGTGGTTTCGAAGACGCCGGCGGAGGAGATACCGACGTAGAGGTGGGCGGAGTCGGCGGGGTCGCGCGCGATGTGGTGGAGGGCGAGGCCGGCCGCGCCGGGCATCCAGAGGGGGCGCGTGGAGTGGTTCCAGAGGGCCTCGCAGAGATCCCAGCTTTCGCCGTTGTTGTGGCTGACGATGAGGGCGCCGGGGTCGACGCCGGCGTAGACGAGGCCGGGTTGGTCGGAGCCGCCGGGCTCGATGGTCCAGACGCGGGCAAGGCTGGCCTCAGTGTTGGGACTCTCGATCACGGCGTCGTTGGGGATGTCGTATTCGAAGTGGGTGTAGGTCTCGCCGTGGAATTCGGGCGCTGTGCTCTCCTGCCAGGAGGCGCCGTCGTCGTCGGAGTAGTGCAGATGCGGCCCCCACTGCAGGTGGCTGACGGCGGCCCAGAGCCGGCCGTGTCGCGCACGGCGTAGTCGACCTGCCAGCCGGCGAAGTGGGTGTGTCGCCGAAGTCCCAGGCCGCGCGGTCGTCGGAGGTGCCGATCAGGAGCCCCTTGCGGGTGCTGACGAGCAGTTCGTAGGTCATCACTGGCTCCTTGCGGTGCGTTGGTCCCGGGAGAACTGCTGGCCGCCCGAGACGGCTTGCAGTACGTGGATCTCGTCGCTTGGTTCGACGCTGTCCGTGAGGCCGCGGCGGTCGGCGACGAGCGCGTCATTGAGGAAGACGTTGACGTGCTGCCGCAGGACGCCGTTGTCGGTGAGGATGTAGCGACGCAGCATCGGGTGTCGCTCGATCACGCAGGCGATGGCGTCGTGGACGGTGGCGGTGTCGACCTGGTGTCGCAGTTCGCCCTGGGTCTGCTGGGCGACGGCGCGGGTGACGGTGACGTTGGGCACGGCGCGTCTTCCCGTCGTCGAGGGAGCGTAGCGGTTGGGTGGTGGGGGCGATCAAGTCGTGATCGTGTATCGGAGCGCTCGGTATTGGGGTGCTGGTTGCTCCAGCGGTCGCTCATGAAGCGGATCCGAGAAGAGGCAGCGAGGGGTTAAGCTTCGCGGATGCAGCACCCCGACCACCTAGTCTGGATGGATCTGGAGATGACCGGGCTGGACCCGGAGCGCGACGTGATCCTGGAGGTGGCGACGCTGATCACGAATGCCGATCTGGAGGTCGTGGCGGAGGGGCCGGAGCTTGCGGTGCGACGCGATGCGCCGACGCTGGGTGGGATGGATGAGTGGAATACGACGACGCACACGGCGTCCGGGCTGGTGGAGCGGGTGATCGGATCGGATGTGCGGATGGCAGAGGCAGAGTCGGAGACGCTGGACTTCATTGAGCAGTGGGTGGCGCGGGAGACGTCGCCGCTGTGCGGCAACAGCATCCACCAGGATCGGCGCTTCATGCGACGCGAGATGGCCCGCGTGGATGCGTACCTGCACTACCGCAACGTGGACGTGAGCACGCTGAAGGAGTTGGTGCGTCGTTGGTATCCCGAGGCGGCACCGCCGCCGAAGGCGGAGGTGCATCGGGCCCTGGGCGATATCCGGGAGTCGATCGCGGAGCTGAAGTGGTACCGCGAGAATTTTTTCAGGCCGGGCTGATTTTTAGGCCGGGCTGAACCGACGCCTGTCGGGTGCAACGAGATGGTGTTCGCAGCCGGGGTGAACACGATGATCGATGGGGCGCAGGCGGCCGGAGGTTCGCTCTGCCGGAGCGGGGGGCTTGGTGCAGGAGCCGGGTACAAGGATGCGTTGAGCGGGACCGGATGCTAGGGCTGGTGCGGGTGGTCTTGGTGGCAGGGGCAGGAGCACTCGTCGAGTGAGTAGCGCAGAACGTCGAGGTAGGTTTGTTCGGCGAGACGTTCGGCGAGGTCCTTGGGGAATTCCGGGTTGCTGCTGGCGCCGTGCTTGCCGACTGTCTCGAAGGCGTAGATGGACATGGCCGCGGCACGGTCAATCATCTCGGCGATGTCGCTGCGGATCACACCCTCTTCGCCAGCGTGGCGTTCGTCGGTTTGCATGAGCACTTCCCCCCGGTGGACAGTTGGCCGGTCGCGCCCATGCGCGGCTTGTGCCGAGCATAACTCGTCGAGTTGGGGGCTGTGTATCGCGTATGGCGTGGATCGGCGCGCGGGAAGACGGCGATGGCGTGCTCGGGCTGGTCGGGGGCTCTGGTAGCCTCGCGGCCGGGAAGAGGTGGCGATGGCGACTCTGGAGCTGGGGGCGCAGATTCCCGGCTGGCACTGGGACTGGAGCGTTGCCGAGCTGCGGGACTTTGCGCAGGGGGCGGAGGCGATCGGCTTCGACTGGCTGGGCATGACGGATCACGTGCTCTATGCCTACGCGACCGAGACGCGGCCCGCCGCGCGCTACGCGGGCGGCACGATCCAGCATGAGCCGCTGTCATTCCTAGCCTGGGTGGCGGGCGTGACGCAGCGGGTAGCGCTCACGACGAGCGTGATCGTGGTGCCGCAACGCCAGGCGGTGCTGCTGGCGAAGCAGGCGGCTGAAGTCGACTTGCTGAGCGGCGGACGGCTGCGCCTGGGCGTTGGGATCGGCTGGCAGGAGTCGGAGTTCGATGCGCTGGAGAAAGGCTTTGGCGACCGCGGGCAGCGGATGGAGTCGGATGTGGCGTTGATGCGAGCGTGCTGGCGTCAGGAGCCGATCGATTTCGACGGGACCGAGTTTGGGGCGCCGGAGCTGAAGTTCGAGCAGATGAGCATGCTGCCGAAGCCGGTGCAGCCGGGCGGGCCGCCGATCTTGTTTGGCGGGGTGGCGTCGCGGGCGATCGAGCGGGCGGCGCGGTTGGGCGACGGCTGGATCGCGATGACGGCCTTCGAGTCGGAACGGGCGCAGGGGCTGGTGGATCGGATGTCGGCGGCGCTGGCCGAGCAAGGTCGGTCGATCGATGCGTTCCCGTTGCAGGCGACGACGACGCTGACGACCGAGCTCGATGAGCTGCGCGGCATCATCCGGCAATACGTCGATGCGGGGTTCAGCCGTTTGGGGCTGCATCTGCCGAGCTTCACGCTGGAGGGGCGGATGTCGGTCGATCTGTATCTACGGCAGTTGGAGACGGTCTGGCGCGAGGTCTGGCCGGAATTTCAAGCGGGCTGACGCGGCTGGCTCCAGGCACGTTTGTCGCGAAGAGGTGAGCCGATCGGCTTAGTCAACGGTGTAGTCAGAACCGGGCCTCATCGCAGAGATCCGCGATTGTGGCCTCTGGGACGCGCGCCGTGCGCTCCCGCACGCAATGACCATTTGTTCTTTCTGTCAGCGCTTCGCGGAGCAGGGGGTGTGGCTGCGTCGTTGGCGCGACGGTGACACTGGGGCGCGCGGCGTGCGCGATGCGCAGGTCAATCTCTGTGCCTGGCATCTGCGAGCGTGCTTGATCGAGCATCGGGAGCTGCGGCGGGGTGGTTGGACGTATGGCTAAGCGCTTGATCCGGCGTGGGGCCGGCGGGGACGGTCGTCGGATGCGGCGTTGCCGGGTCCGCGGCGGACTCGGGATCGAGATCCGATGGGGTGGGGGAAGTTCCATGGATGTCGTCGTACTCAATCAGCGGAAAGCTGCGACGATTTCCACAGGATCGACAGACAGCGTCGAAGCCGCCGCGGTGGGTGGTGGACTCCAGCAGCCAGTGGTGAGCGC